>QNVD01000056.1 GCA_004347925.1 Hadesarchaea archaeon | reverse complement strand
CCTCCTGCCCCCTGCTGGCGGAGAACCCCCACCTCCGGCACTACCTCCTCTCCGGGAAGGAGGGAGGGGAGCCGGCCCACCTCTCCCTCATGCGGAGGCTGGAGCTGGTGGATTACGAGCCCGCCAGCGACGTGGGGCACTTCCGCTTCTACCCGAAGGGTGAGCTCCTGAAGTCCCTGCTGGAGGACTACGCGGCCCAGCTGGCCAGGCAGGTGGGGGCCCTCTTCATCCAGACCCCCCTCCTCTACCGCCTGGAGGAGAGGGACATAGGGGCCCAGGCCGCCAAGTTCCTCACCAGGGACTACCGGGTGAGGCTTCCGGGAAAGACCCTGCTGCTCAGGTTCGCCGGGGACTTCGGCCTCTTCAGGATGATGAAGGAGGCCCAGCTCAGCTACAGGCAGCTGCCCCTCAGGGTCTTCGAGCTCTCCCCCTCCTTCAGGCTGGAGCAGAGCGGGGAGTGCGTGGGGCTGAAGAGGCTCCGCTCCTTCACCATGCCCGACCTCCACTGCTTCTGCGCCGACCTCCCCCAGGCCCTGGAGGAGTACCGGCGCCTCTTCCGTCTCTTCCTGGAGCCCTTCCGCCGGATGGAGCTGCCCTACGCCCTGGTCCTCAGGGTGGTGGAGGAGTTCTACCGGGAGCACAGGGACTTCGTGCTGGAGCTGGTCAGGGAGGAAGGGAGGGCCGCCCTGGTGGAGATCCTGCCTGAGAGGAAGCACTACTGGGTGATGAAGCACGAGCTGCAGTTCCTGGATCCCCAGGGGGGAGGGGCCCAGCTCTCCACCGTTCAGCTGGACCTGGAGGACTCGGAGAGGTACGGGATCCTGTACACGGACGCGGAGGGCAGGAGGAGGGGGTGCGTGATCCTCCACTCCTCCATGGGCTCCATAGAGCGCTGGATCTACGCGCTCCTGGAGAACGCGGAGGGCAGGAGGAGGGAGGGGAAGGTTCCCTCCCTTCCCCTCTGGCTTTCCCCCACGCAGGTCAGGCTGGTGCCGGTGGGGGAGAGGCACCTGGGGCGCTGCCTGGGGGAGGCGGAGGCCCTGGAGGCCAGGGGGGTGAGGGCGGACGTGGACGACAGGGACTGGACCGTGGCCAGGAAGATCAGGGAGGCGGAGAGGGAGTGGATCCCCTACATCGCGGTGGTGGGGGACAGGGAGCTGGAGAGCGGGAAGCTCTCGGTCAGGGTGAGGGGTTCGGGCACCAGGGAGTACGGGACCGAGGAGCTGGCGGAGGAGGTGAGGAGGAGGTGCGAGGGCTTCCCCCACCGTCCCCTCTCCCTCCCGAAGAGGCTCTCCCTGAGGCCCCTCTTCGTGGGCTGATCACCCGTACCATCCCAGCCCCAGCTCCCTGCACCTCTCGTCCACCTCGCGCTGGATCCTCTCCACCTCCTCCTCCGTGAGGTGGGAGAACCTCCCCTGCAGCCTGAGGTACTCCCTCACCGGCCTTCTCCTCTCGGGCCTGAAGGTGATCCTGATCTCCCCCCTCTCCGCCTCGTAGAGGATCCAGCACCCCGTCTCCACCGCCAGCCTGGCCACCCTGATCGAGAGGGAGGGGTCGTGCCTCCAGCCGGTGGGGCAGGGGCAGTGGACGTGGAGGTAGGAGGGGCCCTCCACCGCCGCCGCCTTTCTGACCTTCCAGACCAGGTCCCGGGGATAGCCCACGGAGGCGGTGGCCACGTAGGGGATCCGGTGGGCCAGGGCTATGGAGGGCATGTCCTTCTTGGGCCTGTCCTCCCCCCTCCACACCTTCCCGGCGGGGGTGGTGGTGGTCCAGGCCCCGAAGGGGGTGGTCCCGCTGCGCTGGATGCCGGTGTTGTGCACCACCATCCCCTCGGCGATGAAGTTGTGATCCCTCTCCACCCTCAGGTCCACGGTCTGACCCCTGCCCGCGTACCTGAGCTCGATGATTCTCTCCATCTCGAAGAACTCGTTGCCCGCCAGGTGGTCCCCGTACCGGCACTGGGAGGGGTACTCTTCGGGGTTGGGTGCCCTCTTCCCGCTGAAGCAGAGGTAGCCGAAGCCGGTATCCCTGAGCGGCTCCCTTCCCACGCACCTCTCTCCCCTCCTCCCCTGCCAGTGGATCTTCCCCACCCTGTAGTTCAAGGTCTGGAGGAGCAACCTCAGCCTCCGCAGCAGCTCGCGGCTGGCCGAGACGTATCTGTGGCTCCCCCTCAGGCTGTACCCGTCGGCCAGCATCATCCCCTCCACCAGGGCCTCCCTCTCCTCGACCGGCAGGGTGAAGACCCAGCCGGGTATGGTCTTGTTCTCCGCCCCCCTCCCGAAACCGAGCGAGTCGATGAACCGGGCCAGGTTGGAGGAGTAAAGGTAGAGGTGGCTCTCGTTTCCGGTCGGGGTGGTGCCCAGAACCTTTTGGGAGAGTCCGACCAGTTCCCTCCTGGCCCTCTTCCCCTCGGGGAGGGCGAAGCCCACCTCCCCCCTCTCGGGCCTCACCCAGCCGTCCCCCAGCCATATCCCCAGGAGCTTCATGAGCTCGGGGGAGGACCGCTCCGGTATCCTCACGGGGAGGTGGTCGACCTCCGGGTCACCGATCCTCGCCGGCCTGAAGTTGAAGCGGTAGGAGTGGCCGTAGGGTATCTTCTTCAGCACCACGACCTCGTCTCCCACCCTGAGCTGGCTGAGGGTCTTCCAGACCAGCCTGTTCCTCCCCTCCCTCTCCAGGATGAGGAAGGGATGGTTGGGGGTGGCCCTGATCAGGTGGTGGGGGGTGACGACCTCGTAGAGATCGTGCACCCCGTTGAAGAACACGCCGCTGCACCTCCTGGCGACCAGGGCCTGCCTCTGGGGGTCGAAGGAGTAGAGGAGCTCCCCCACCCTCACCTCCGAAACCCTCTTGAGGCCCCCCTCGGTCAGCACGAGGGTGGAGGGATCCAGGCAGTTCATGTAGGCCTCGTTGTCGGTGCAGACGTACAGCACGTTGTGCCCCCTCTCCATCATCCCGGAGAGGGCCTGCAGGCCTATGTCGGCCGTTCCCCCGTCCCCCCCCATGGCCACCACCTTTATCCCCTCCCTCCCCAGCCTCCTCAGGGCCGCCTCCACCCCCGAGGCTATGGCGGCCGCGTTCTCGAAGGCCCCGTGGATCCAGGGGACCCTCCAGGCGGTCTGGGGGTAGGGGGTGGTGGTCACCTCCATGCAGCCCGTGGCCTGCACCACGATCACCCTCCTCCCCAGCGCCTTCAGGATCAGCCTGATCGCCAGGACCTCCCCGCATCCGGGGCAGGCCCTGTGCCCCGGGGCCAGCAGCTCCTCCTCCGGAAGCCTCACTCCACCACCTCCTTCCTCACCCCCACCCAGCGCGGGTTCTCCCCCTCCCTCCCCTCCTCCCCCT
>QNVD01000055.1 GCA_004347925.1 Hadesarchaea archaeon | reverse complement strand
GTGGTGGCGGCCAAGAAGCTTAGAAAGAAGGGGTACCCGGTGGAGCCCGGTACCATGATAGCCTATGTGGAGGTGAAGGGCCCGGGGAGCATAAGCGACAGGGCCACCCCCGTGGAGGACTTCGATCCCCGGAGGATGGAGTACGATGTCGGTTACTACGTGGAGCACCAGGTCCTTCCGGCGGTGATGAGGATCATGGAGGTGTTGGGCTACAGGGAGGAGGATTTGCGCTCCTCGGTGGGGGAGCAGACCAAGCTGGGAAGGTTCTTCAGCCCTTCCTGAGGCCCAGCTCCTCCTCCAGCCTCCCCGCCAGCTCCAGGAAGGCCCTGGCGGCCGGGGATTCGGGCCTCTTCAGGAGGAAGGGTTCTCCCCTGTCCGAGTCCCCGGAGAGGTCCGGGTCAAGCGGGACCTCCCCCAGGAAGGGCACCCCGAACTCCTCCGCCACCTTCCTCCCTCCCCCCTCCCCGAAGATCCTCACCCTCTCCCCACACTTGGGGCAGGTGAAGCTGCTCATGTTTTCCACTATCCCCAGGATCCTCACCCCCATCTTCCTGGCGAAGCTCACCGCCCTCCCCACCACCAGGGCGGAGAGTTCGGAGGGGGAGGTGAGGAGGAGCACCCCGTCCATTTCCGGTAGCTCCTGCATCACGCTCAGGGGCTCGTCCCCGGTTCCGGGGGGGAGGTCGATGAGGAGGAGGTCCAGCTCCCCCCACTGGATCTCCTCCAGCAACTGCTTTATGGCCATGGCCTTTATCGGTCCCCTCCAGATGAGGGGCGTGCGGTCGTCGGGGAGGAGGAAGTCCAGCGAGACCACCTTTATTCCCGTGGGACCCTCCACGGGGGCTCCCCCTTCCTCCCCCCCTTCCATCCTCCTGCCCCTCATCCCCAGGATCTTGGGTATGCTGGGCCCGTGCAGGTCGGCGTCCAGGACGCCCACCCGGTACCCCTTGACCGAGAGGGCCAGGGCCAGGTTGGCCGTGAAGGTGCTTTTGCCCACTCCCCCCTTTCCGCTGAAGATCGCCACCTCGTGTCTTATTCCGGCTCTCCTTTCCCTCTGCCGGTCCTCCACCTTGCTCTCCATCCCCTCAGTCCTCACCTCAGGGGGAACTCGTGGTCGCACCTGGGGCACTTGATGCTGGAGCAGGAGGAGACCGAGAGGGTGCACCCCCTGCAGGCCGTTATCCTGGCGTAGGACTTGCTGAACCTGAAGCCGCACTTAGGGCAGACCAGCACCTCTCCCGGCAGGTTCCCACCTCAGGGGACGGGCACCACACCCTTTATCTGGGGAATCTCCCTTCTCAGGGCCCTCTCAATTCCCATGGCCAGGGTGAAGGCGGACATGGGACACCCGGCGCAGGCGCCGGTAAGCCTCACCTTGACCAGCCCGTCCCCGGTGACCTCCACCAGCTCCACATCCCCCCCGTGTGCCTGCAGCTCCGGTCTGAGCTGATTCAGAACCTCCTCCACCCTCTTCTTCACGAAAGTGCCTTCCCCCCGGCCCTATTTAACCCTAGCGAAGGGCTCGGGGAGGCTCGGGTGGGGGGCCCGTTTGCCTGCGCCGGCAGCCGGCAACAGAAAAATTTTTAAAGAAGAGGGGAAAGGAAAAACGTGCCCCTCGACTTCGAGCTGACGGAGGAGCAGAAGCTCATTCAGCAGACGGCCAGAGAGTTCGCCCTGAAGGAGATCCAGCCCAGGGCGAGGGAGATAGAGCAAAAGCACGAGTTCCCCTGGGAGATTTACAGGAAGTGCGGCCAGCAGGGCTTTCTGGGGATGACCTGGCCCCAGGAGTACGGGGGACAGGGCCTCTCCTTCCTCGATGCCATGCTCGTGACCTACGAGCTCGTGAAGGCTGACCCACCCGTGGCGGCGGCCGTGCTGGCGGGCATCTTCGGGGCCGACATGATCGCGGAGTCGGGCACCCACGAGCAGAAGGCCAAGTGGCTCCCCAGGCTGGCGAGGGGGGAAATCACCTCGGCGGGGTGCTTCACGGAGCCGGGGGGAGGGAGCGACATAGCCCGCCTGCTGGACACCAGGGCGGAGAGGAGGGGAGACGAGTGGGTGATCAACGGCACGAAGCAGTTCATCACCAACGGGACCACCGCCTCCGTCTTCGTGACGCTCGTCCAGACCGACACCAAGGTGGACAGGCCCTACAGGGGACAGACCGAGTTCGTGATAGAGAGGTCGGATGCCATTGAGGCCAGGAAGTACGAGGACAAGATGGGATGGCTGGCCTCTCCCACCTGCGAGGTGAGGTTCAACGACGTGAGGGTGAAGGACGAGGACATCCTGGGGGGACCCTCTAACCTGAACAAAGGCTTCTACCTGGGGCTCATGTTCCTCGATGTGACGAGGGCCGCCGTGGGGTGGCAGGGTCTGGCCACGGCCGAGGCGGCCCTGGAGAGGGCCATCTCCTACTGCGGGGAGAGGGAGGCCTTCGGGAGGAAGATAGGGGGTTTCCAGGGCCTGGCCTTCAGGGTGGTGGAGATGGCCACGCAGGTGGAGATGCTGAAGGCCCACTGCTTCCGCACCGCCTGGATGGTGCAGAAGGCCAGGGAGAACCCGGCGGTTTACGGGGAGGAGTCCGTGAAGATGGCCTCCATGGCGAAGTGGTTCGGGGCCAGGACGGCGGTCCAGGCCTGCGACCTGGCCATGGACATCCTGGCGGGTTACGGCTACGTGGAGAGCGACATAGACAGGTGGTACAGGTTCGCGAAGTGCCTGGAGATCATCGAGGGGACGAAGGAGGTACAGAAGAACGCCATCGCCAGGCTGATGCTGGGAAGGGAGCTGACCAAGACCTTCTGAGCCCTCAACCTTTTTTCCCCCTTCTCCCCACCCTTTTCCGTTGAAGCTGGTGGACACCCACGCCCACCTGGACGAGATCCCCGACCTGCCGAGGGAGCTGGAGGAGGCCAGGAGGGCGGGGGTGGTGGCCGTGGTGGCGGTGGGGATGGAGAGGGGATCCAACCTCAGGGTCCTGGAGCTGGGGAGGGAACACCGGGGCTTCGTCTTCCCCGCGGTGGGCCTTCACCCCTGGTCCCTACCCCAGGATCCGGGGGAGGAGCTGGGGTTCCTGAGGGAGCACCTCGGGGAGGCGGTGGCCCTGGGGGAGGTGGGGATGGACCTGAAGATCCCTAAGGCCCCCGAGCTCCAGAGGAGGGTGCTGGAGGGGGTGGTGGAGCTGGCGGAGGAGCACCGGAAGCCCCTTATCCTCCACTCCAGGTGGGCCTGGAGGGAGGTGGTGGAGGTGCTGAGGGGGAGGAGCGTTCCCCCCTCGGTCTTCCACTGGTACTCGGGTCCGGAGGAGCTGGTGGATGAGATCGTGGACCTGGGGCACTACCTCTCCGCCACCCCGGCCC
>QNVD01000054.1 GCA_004347925.1 Hadesarchaea archaeon | reverse complement strand
GCACCTCTACACACCTTTCTGTTCTTCAATGTGCCTTTTTAAAGCTCGCTTTCATCCCACCCCTAAAGGGTGTGGGTTTCCCGCTCGCATGTGCTAAAACAAGGGGGCCGGGCTATATATACCGTGCCCCGAACCCTGAGCTCCCAAGGGGAATTGAGCTCGTTCCCGTTCAAAATAAAAGAGGCCAGGCCCAAGGTAAAGGATGATCGGGGAGGCAGGCAAGATCTTCATAGCCCTCTTCGTGATCATGGACCCCTTCGGCAGCATTCCCATCTTCCTCCTGGTCACGGAGGGGAAGAGGAGCGGGGAGGTCTCCAGGGCGGCGAGCTACGCGGTGGGCGTGGCGGCCCTGGTCCTCTTCTTCTTCCTCCTCCTAGGGGAGCCCCTCTTCCGCCTCCTGAGGATAGAGTTCACCTCCCTCCGGATAGGGGGAGGGCTGGTGCTGGGGTTGCTGGGGATGGAGCTGGTGCTGGGGAGGAGCCTGCTGAGGGGTCCCAGCCGGGGCTCCTCCGCTTTGGCCCTCATCGGCACCCCCATGCTCACCGGCCCCGGGGTCATCGTCTCCACCATGATCTTCGTCAAGACCTACGGTTACCTCCCCACCCTCCTGGCCTCCTTCCCCCTGCTGGTCTCCAGCTGGGTCGTGCTCAGGCTCTCCTCCTTCTTCCACCGGGTGCTGGGGAAGGAGGGAATAGAGATCCTCTCCAGGGTGATGGGGCTCCTGCTGGTGACGATAGCGGTGGATCTGGTGATGGGGGGGATAAGGGAGGCCCTGGAGTCGGCCTAGAACCGCTCCGGTCCCGGAGCTCCCCGCTGATCTCACTCCACGTAGAGGGCGGGTCTCAGGGGGAGGGCCATCCTGCTCCTTCCCTGGGGATCGTAGAGATCCGGATCGTCCTCCCCGTGAATCCTCACCTCCACCCCCAGCATCCGGTCCAGCTGGGAGGACCTGAGGATCTCCTTCTCGTCCATCCCCCTCTCCGCCAGCAGGGCCATCCTTTCCGCGGAGAGGTTCCTGGCCTCCTTCAGGCACCTCTCCAGGAAGGGGGCCAGCTCCGCCTTGGGCCTCCCCAGCATCCCCTCCAGTTGCCTCAGGATCTCCCCCCTGTCCGTCCTACCCTGGGAGAGCTTCCTGAGGATCTCCCGGTGGGCCTCCCTCTTCCAGGCCGAGGAGGTGTACAGGTGGATCACCCTGGGCTTCACCTTGATCACCTTCAGGATCTTGCTCACATCCTCCACCACGGAGGACAGGAACTCCTCCGCCAGCTCGGCCTCCGGGTCCCTAAGCCCCTCCTCCACCTCCGGCCAGGGGGCCAGGGAGACGAAGCCCTTCTCCCCCATCCTCCTCCAGATCTCCTCGCACAGGTGGGGGATGAAGGGGGAGAGCAGGCGGATCCACACGTGGAGCACCTTCCTGAGCACCTCCCCCCTCACCTCCTTCCCCCTCCAGGAGAGGTACCTCCTCACGTCCTGCTGGAGGAGGAAGAAGGAGGACTGCAGGGCCCTCCTGATCTCGAACCTCTCCATGGCTCTGGTGGTCTCCTCCACCCTCCCCTGCAGCCTGCTCAGGAGCCACCTCTCGGGAAGCCCCGGGGGGAGGGAGGAGGGTGGTAGGGAGAGGATCTCCTCGCAGAGGGAGAAGAACCTCTCCAGGGCCCTGGCCATGCTCTCCGCCTCGGTCCTCCTCCAGTTGAAGTCCTGCCAGGGCTCGGAGGAGGAGAGGAGGTACAGCCTGACCGCATCGGCCCCGTACTCCTGCACGGCCCTGTTCACCTCCACCAGGTTGCCCTTGGAGGAGGACATCTTCTGCCCCTCCAGCACCGCTATCCCGAAGCAGACGATGCCTCTGGGGAGGCGGTGGGGGAAGAGGAGGGCGTGGTGGAAGATGAAGAAGGTGAGGTGGTTGGGGATGAGCTCGCTGGCCGACATCCGGTAGTCCAGGGGGTACCAGTACTCGAACTCCTCCCTCATCCGCCTCAGCGTCTGGACGGGAATCCCGGAGGAGCGGGAGAGGGCCTCCGGGTCCCCCCTCCCGTAGAAGACGAAGTCGAAGACCTCGTCCCCCAGCTTCTCGGGGTCCAGCTGCTTGAGGAGATGGGAGATGGTGTAGTAGGCCATGTACACGGTGGAGTCGCTGAGGGACTCTATGATCCAGTTGGGGTCCCAGGGGGCCCTGGTCCCCATCCCTACCTTCCTGGTGCAGGGCCACTCCCTCAGCCACTCTATGGTGTGCTCGTACTGCGCCCTGCTCTCGGGGGGTATGAGCTCCATCCTGGCCAGGACCTCCCTGGCCTTCTCCTTCCAGCCGGGGTCGGCGTAGTTGAGGAACCACTGGTCCTCCACCACCTTTATCACCACGGGGGAGCCGCACCTGCACCTCACGGGCTTGAGGGAGAACTCGTACATGAGGGCCGCCTCCCCCTCCGAGAGGAGGTCCTGCTTCACCAGGTTCTTGGCCTCCGAGACGGCCTTCCCCCCGTAGACGGGTATCCAGTCCCTCATCCTCCCCTTGGCGAACTCCGCCCTGTACACCCTGGAGGTGGCCTCCTCCAGCCTGGGGTCCAGCTGCCCCCTTATCCCCATCCTCTCCACCTCCTCCACCGCCGGGAACTCCCCGTACCCCTCCACCTCGATCAGGGAGAGGGGCCTCAGGCCCTCCGGGTCCACCCCCAGCTCCCTGAGCCTCTCGGGTTGCCTCTTGAGCTCCTCCAGGGCCACGTGGTCGTAGGGGGCGTGGGCGGGCACCGATCCCACCACCCCCGTGGCGTTGTCGGGATCCACGAAGTCGGCGGGCAGGATGGGAACCCTCTTGCGGGTGAGGGGAACCTCCACCTCCGAGCCGAACTCCACCCTGAAGGGCCTGGGCTCCCCCACCCGGTACCCCTGCTCCGCCAGCTTGGGAACGGCCTGCTCGCTCACCACCCACCTCTCCCCCTCCACCTCCACCTCCACGTAGTTCACCCGAGGGTTCAGCCAGAGGTTGGTGACCCCGAAGAGGGTCTCCGGCCTCAGGGTGGCGGCGGGGAAGACCCTCTCCCCCTGCCTGTACTTCAGGAGGGTGAACTCCAGCACCTCCGCCTCCTCCCCCTCCAGCAGGTCGTGGTCCGTAACCGGGTTGCCGTCCCTGGGGCACCACCTCACCGGGTGCCTGCCCTTCACGATCAGGCCGGCCTCCAGGATCTTGCGGTACTGCCAGGTGACGAACCTGCTGTAGGGGGGGTCCACGGTGGTGAAGTCCCTCCTCCAGTCTATGGAGAGGCCCAGCCACCTCATCCCCTTCTTGTAGCTGAGGTCGCTGATCTCGGCGAAGTAGGTTCCGAAGTACTTGGGATCCTCCATCCTCGGCAGGAGCTCGGGGGGGACGCCGTATCGCTTGGTCAGCAG
>QNVD01000053.1 GCA_004347925.1 Hadesarchaea archaeon | reverse complement strand
CCCACACACCGCCCTTCAACTCCTCGGCGGATCTATGCAAGGGAGGAGCGCACGCCGGAAGCAAAAGCGTCAGGAGGTTCATAGAGGAAAAGAAACCCGTCCTCAACCTCTGCGCCCACATCCACGAAGCCAGAGGCATAGAGAGGATAGGGAAAACGCTGGTGGTCAACCCTGGTCCCCTCTTCGAGGGATACGCCGCCTACGTGGTGCTCGAGGGAGAGGAGGCTAAGGCCGAACTCCTGCAGCTCTGAGCGGGGGGAGGGATGACGGAACCCAAATTCTTCATAACCACCGCGATAGACTATCCCACCTCCTCCCCCCACTTGGGCCACGCCTACGAGAAGATATGCGCCGATGTGATCGCCAGGTTCTGGAGGCTGAAGGGGGCCAGGGTTCACTTCAGCACGGGCACGGATGAACACGGCCTGAAGATCCAGAGGACCGCTGAGAGGATGGGCAAAACCCCCCAGCAGCTGGTGGACGAGATGTCCTCGCAGTTCAGGAGAATGTGCGAGGAGCTGGGCATCTCCTACGACGACTTCATCAGGACCACGGAGGAGAGGCACCTGGCCGTGGTGAGGGAGCTGGTGGGGAAGCTGGAGGAGAAGGGGGAGATCTACAGGGGGAGGTACGAGGGCTTCTACTGCACCGAGTGCGAGACCTACTACTCCAAGGAGGAGCTGGTGGAGGGAAACTGCCCGGTCCACGGGGTGAGGACGGAGTGGGTGAGCGAGGAGGGTTTCTTCTTCAGGATGAGCAAATACCAAGAGAGGATTCTGGAGCACCTGAAGAGGCATCCCGAGTTCCTGCAGCCCGAGAGCCGCAGGAACGAGATCCTGCGCAGGCTGGAGGCTCCCCTCAGGGACCTCTGCATCTCCCGCTCGGGCTTCAGCTGGGGCATCCCCCTGCCCATGGAGGAGAGGTACGTCCTCTACGTGTGGGTGGATGCCCTCATGAACTACCTCACCACGGCCGGCTATCCCGGTCCCGAGTTCTCCCGCAGGTGGCCCCCCGACCTGCACCTCATAGGCAAGGACATAAGCTGGCACCACTCCGTCATCTGGACCTCCCTCCTGATGGCCCTGGACCTCCCCCTCCCCAGGAGGATCTTCGTCCACGGCTTCATCACCTACAGGGGGGAGAAGCTGAGCAAGAGCAAGGGGATCACGCTCGACCCCCTCTACTTCTCCCGCACCTATTCCCCCGATGCCCTCAGGTACTTCCTGCTGAGGGAGGTCTCCTTCGGCCAGGACGGCTCCTTCTCCGAGGAGGGCCTCAGGACCAGGCTGAAGGAGGAGCTGATAGGGACCCTGGGCAACCTGGTTCATCGGGTGCTCACCTTCACCTGGAACCACTTCGGGGGGAGGGTTCCGGAAGGGGCGGTGGATCCCCAGCTGGAGGGGGAGGTGGCCTCCTGCGCGAGGGAGGTGGAAAAGCTGCTGGAGGAGTTCAGGCTCCACCAGGCGCTGGAGAGGGTAATGATGCTGGCCAAAGCGGGCAACGAGTACTTCCAGTCCAAGAAGCCCTGGGAGGCCTTGAAGGGCCGAAGGGAGGAGGCGGCGGGCTGCCTGTTCAACTGCCTCAACCTGGTGAAGGCCCTCTCCGTCCTCCTCCAACCCTTCCTTCCCTTCACCTCCGGGAAAATCGCCGGGATGCTGAAGGTGGAGATCAGGGGATGGGAGCAGGCCAAGAGCTTCGACCTGAGACCCGGCCACCCCATAGAGAAACCCCAGGTGCTGTTCAGGATGGTGGAGCCCCCCGTGTCCCCCCCTCCCCCCCTGAGGGCGGAGGACTTCGAGAGGGTGGACCTGAGGGTGGCGGAGGTGGTGGAGGCGGAGAGGGTGCCCGGCTCGGAAAAGATGCTAAGGCTGAAGCTCAGGCTGCCTGAGGGGATGAGGACGGTTATGGCCGGAATAGGCAGGAGCTACACCCCGGAGGAGCTGGTGGGGAGGAGGGTGGTGCTGGTGGCCAACCTGGAGAAGAAGAAGATCCTGGGGGTGGAATCGGAGGGGATGATCCTGGCGGCTGGGGAGAGGGAGGAGGGGCTCTCCCTTATCGTGCCCGACAGGCCGGTGGAACCGGGAACGAGGGTGAGGTAGACGCCGCGCCTGGACCTGCACGTCCACACCTCCCACTCCTACGACGGGCGGTGCTCCCTCAGGCTCCTCTGCAGGGTCCTGAGGAGGAAGGGACTGGACGGCTTCGCCTTCACGGACCACGACTCCCTGGGGGCCCTCAGGGAGCTGCGCCTCCTCCCCCCCTCCAACCTGCTGGTGATACCGGGGATAGAGGTGACGAGCAGGCACGGGCACATCCTGGGGCTGGGGGTGAGGGAGCCCGTGCCGGCTGGGCTGGGCGCGGAGGAAACGGTGGAGCTCATAAGGGAACAGGGGGGGGTAGCCGTGGCCGCCCACCCCTTCTGGCTGAGTGGCAAGCCGGGGCTGGTGCACCATGCACGTTTCGACGCCATAGAGGCCTTCAACTCCCGCTCCTACTTCCTCTCCAACCCCCTCGCCCTCAGGTACGCCAGGAGGAAGGGGCTTCCGATCACGGCCGGCTCGGACGGGCACGAGGAGAGGGAGGTGGGCCTGGCCTACACGGAGGTGGAGGCGGAGAGGGTGGAGGGGGTGCTGGAGGCCATAAGGAAGGGGGAGACCTCCATAGGGGGGGAGAACCTCCCCCTCCTATCCTACCTGGCCAAAATCCTGAAAAAGGGGCTGGGGCTAAGATGGTAAAGGCGGGGGGCAACCTTGGGGGGAAAGGTTGCCCCCCGGGCTGGCAAAGGTGGGGGGTGATCGCTACTTCTCCTTCTTGGAGTACTGCATCAGCCCGTGGAATCCCCCGATGTTGGCCATCACCCAGTCGTGGACCATCTTCCGGACCACCTCGCTCCGGTTGGTCCCGTACCCCGCGGTGATGAGATCGTCTATGACCCTGAGGTAGAGGCCGTCCAGGAACACCCTCACCTCCCCCTTTTTCTCCATTCCTTTTCCTCCATTTACCATCCATTTTCAATCCAGCTATAGTCCAGGGATATAAAAAGGTTTTGGAGGGGAGGTTTTCCTCGAGATAGGTGATTTTTTAAAGGGGCCCTCCCATTCTATTTGGCTGGCCGGGGCGTGGGGTGAAAAAGGAGAGGAAAGATGAGGTGTCCCCACTGCGGGTCCAGCCGGATCATAAGGGCCGGCAAGAAGAGGAACAAGTACGTCACCAAGCAGGGGTACCGGTGCAAGAACTGCAGGCGCTTCTTCGTGGAAAGGGACGGCTTCGAGAACAGGACCTACCCCGGGGAGATCATAGCCCTGGTCCTGCACCTATACGTCGAGGGGCTCTCCCTGAGCAAGATCAGGGAGATCGTGGACCAGCACCACGGCTACCGACCGGCGGACTCCACCATCCTGGACTGGGTGA
>QNVD01000052.1 GCA_004347925.1 Hadesarchaea archaeon | reverse complement strand
GGGGGAGAGGCTGGGGATCCGGTACCTGAAGGGGGTGGAGGGGTGAGCAGGATAGGAAGGGACCAGCCGGGCAGGAGGATGCTGCTCAGCGGGAACGAGGCCATCGCCCGCGGGGCCCTGGAGGCGGGGGTGCAGGTATGCTCGGGCTACCCCGGGAATCCCGCCTCCGAGGTGGTGGAGGCCCTGATAGAGGCCTCCAGGGAGTTCGACCTGTACGTGGAGTGGTCCACCAACGAGATGGTGGCCCTGGAGGTGGCGGGGGCCGCGGCGGCCGCGGGGCTCCGCTCCCTCACCGCCATGAAGAACCTGGGGGTGGACGTGTGCTCGGACTTCCTGATGACGGTGAACCTCTCGGGCACGAGGGGGGGCTTCGTGCTGGTGACGGGTGACGATCCCTCCGCCCACTCCACCACCACCGAGCTGGACACCCGCAGCTACGCCAGGCTGGCCGACGTTCCCCTGCTGGAGCCCTCCACCCCCCAGGAGGCCAAGGAGATGACCCGCTGGGCCTTCGAGCTCTCGGAGGAGCTGGGCCTCCTCTGCATGGTGAGGAGCGTGACCCGTCTCTCCCACTCCAGGGGGGTGGTGGAGCTGGGGCCGATCTCCAGGGAGAGGAGAAAACCGGAGCTCTCCTTCCCTCCCCCCTGGACCTCGGGGAGCTCCTCCTTCGCCTGCATGTTCCACGAGGCCCTGCACCAGAAGATGAGGACGGCGGCGGAGAGGTTCGAGGCCTCCCCCTTCAACCGCTACGAGGGGCCGGAGGGGGCGGAGTTCCTGATCGTGGCCTCCGGCCCACCCTGGATCTACGCGGTGGAGGCCGTGGAGCTCCTGGGGCTGGGGGACTCGGTGGGGATCCTCAAGCTGGGGACCACCTGGCCCCTGCCGGAGGGCCTGCTGCGCCGGCACCTGGGGCACGCGAGGGAGGTCCTCTTCGTGGAGGAGATAGACCCCTTCCTGGAGCAGAACGTCAAGGCCCTGGCGGCCGAGCTCTCCTCGGAGGGGGTGGGACCGATAAGGTTCTACGGGAAGAGGAGCGGCCACCTCCCCGCGGTGGGCGAGCTCAACCCCGACCTGGTGCTGAGGGCCCTCTCCTCCCTCAGGGGAGTGGGGTACTCCCCCAGGGAGGAGGGGTACGGGAGGAGGGCGGAGGAGCTGGTGGGGGAGCACGTGCCCAGCCGCTCCATGGCCTTCTGCCCCGGCTGCCCCCACCGAGCCTCCTTCTGGGTGCTGAAGAGGGCCCTGAGGTGGGACGGGAGGGAGGCCGTGGTCACGGGGGACATAGGGTGCTACAGCATGGGGCTCCTCCCCACCGGCTTCTCGGTGGAGCAGACCCTCCACTGCATGGGGGCGGGGATAGGGACGGCCTGCGGGTTCGGGAAGCTGGGGAGGTTCGGCTTCGACCGTCCGGTGGTGGCGGTCTCCGGGGACTCCACCTTCTACCACGCCTGCCTCCCCGCCCTGGTGAACGCGAGGTGGAACTCCTCCGACCTCCTCTACGTGGTCTTGGACAACTCCACCACCGGAATGACCGGGCACCAGCCCCATCCCGGCTCCGGCTTCACGGCCTCGGGGGAGCCCTCCCCGCCCGTGAGGATAGAGGACGTGTGCAGGGGGGTGGGGGTGGAGGTGAGGGTGTGCGATCCCTTCCAAGTGGACGAGGCCACCAGGACGGTCTTCGAGCTCCTGCAGGGGAAAGGGCCCAGGGTGCTGGTGCTCAGGCACCCCTGCCCCCTCACGGAGGCCGAGAAGAGGAAGAAGAGGCCCAGGGTCTACGTGGACCAGGAGAAGTGCCTCGGCAGGGAGTGCGGGTGCATGGCCTTCTGCTCCAGGGTGCTGGGCTGCCCCGCCAACACCTGGGACTTCTCCAAGGACAAGGCCAGGATAGACGAGGTCCTCTGCACGGGCTGCGGGCTCTGCGCCACCCTCTGCCCGGCGGGGGCCATCGTGGTGGAGGAGGAGGGATGAAGGACCCGCTGAACCTCCTGGTGGTGGGGGTGGGGGGACAGGGAAACCTCCTGGCCTCCTTCCTGCTGGGCTCGGCGGCGGTGGAGGAGGGCCTGTACGTGTCCGTGGGGGAGACCTACGGGGCCACGCAGAGGGGGGGGACGGTGATGAGCCACGTGAGGCTGTCCCGGAGGAGGAGCTATGCGCCCCTCATGCCGGAGGGGAGCGGGGACGTGCTGCTGGGGTTCGAGCCCGTGGAAACCCTGAGGGTCCTGGGCTCCTTCGGGAACAGGGGGACCAGGGTGATGGTCAACCCGAGGCCGGTTTACCCGCTGGAGGTGCTCTCCGGGCAGGCCAAGTACCCCAACGTGGCGGAGGTCCTGAAGGCCATAGGGGAGCTCTCCTCGGAGATGGTGGTGGTGGAGGCCACGGAGCTGGCCAGGAGGGCGGGCAACCCCGCCATGATGAACGTGGTGATGGTGGGGGCCCTGGTCTCCCGGGGCTGGCTTCCCATCAGGCCCGAGACCCTCAGGAGGGTGGCGGTGGAGGTCTTCGGGGAGGGCAGCCCCAACCTCAGGGCGCTGGAGCTGGGGATGGAAGAGGGGAGGAGATGAGCCCGGAGAGGCCGGGGAGGGGGGAGCTCGGAAGGGCGCTGGAGGAGATGGTGGGGAAGGATAACGTGCTCACGGAGGAGGTGGACCTCCTCCCCTACTCCGCCGACCACTTCCTGAAGGGGCTGCAGCACTACTTCCCCCGCTTCAGGTTCCTTCCCGACGCGGTGGTCACCCCCTCCAGCACCGCCCAGGTCTCCAGGATCCTGAGGTTCGCCTCCCTTCACCGGATCCCCGTCATACCCCGTGGGGCGGGCACCAGCCTGGCCGGACAGCTCATCCCGGTGGAGGGGGGGATCGTGATGGACCTGAAGAAGATGAACCGGATAGAGCCGAAGGTGGAGGACAGGATGGTGGTGGCGGGGCCGGGGGCCACCTACGCGGAGCTCAACCGGGAGCTGGAGCGCAGGGGCTACTTCTTCCCCCCCGAGCCCGGGAGCGCCATGGCCTGCACCGTAGGGGGGATGGTCTCCACCAACGCCAGCGGATCGGGGGCCGTGAAGTACGGGGCCACCAGGAACTACGTCCTCTCGCTGGAGGTGGTGCTGGCGGGGGGGGAGGTGGTGAGGCTGGGGAGGAGGGTCACGAAGTCCGCCTCGGGATACTCCCTGAAGGACCTCTTCGTGGGGTCGGAGGGGACGCTGGGGGTGATCACGGAGGTGACCCTCAGGGTGGAGCCCTATCCCCCCCTCCGCAGGACCACGCTGGCCGTCTTCCCCTCCCTGGAGGACGCCTTCAGGTCCGCCATGGAGATCCTGGGGAGGGGGATCACCCCGGCCTCCCTGGAGCTGCTGGACGAGCTCTGCCTGCTCGCCCTGAACATGAGCGGCTTCTCCCTTCCGGAGGGGAAGGGGGCCCTGATGCTGCGCTCGGACGGCAGGTACGAGGAGGCGGTGGGGAGGGAGATGGGGGAGATGGAG
>QNVD01000051.1 GCA_004347925.1 Hadesarchaea archaeon | reverse complement strand
CGCCCCCTGCCTCTGCTTCACCAGCTCCACCCCCAGCCTCCTGGCGTGAGTCTCCAGCTGCTCTATCCCCCCCGCCCTGAAGGTGTCCGAGGCCGCCAGCACCACCCTCAGCCCCCTGTCCTGCAGGTACTTGGCCAGCTTGGCGATGGTGGTGGTCTTGCCCGTCCCGTTGATGCCGAAGAAGACCAGGACGGCGGGCTCCCCCCTCTCGTTCTTGGCCCTGATCCTCTCCAGCAGGTCCACCCTCTCCGGGGGCTCCAGGATCTCCCTCACGGCCTCCTCCAGCACGGCCTCCGCCACCTTCTTCGGATCCTCCCCCAGCCCCAGCTTCCTCCCCGTCAGCTTGCCCCTCACCCTGCTCAGGATCTCGTCCGCCACGGGAACGGCCACGTCGCTCTCCAGCAGGGAGACCTGCAGGTCCCACAGGATGTCCTCCAGGTCGGAGGGGGAGAGCTCCACCCCCGCCACCTTCTTCAGGGCCCTCTTGACCCTCAGCTTGGGGGAAAGCCTGGAGGGCCTCTTCTCGGGCTTCTCCTCCGGAGGGGGAGCGGAGGCCTTCTCCTCCAGCTTCTTGGTGAGCTTCGCCTTTACCCTGCGGAGCTTCTCCCTAAGTTTTTCGAGCATCTCACTTTTCCTTGGCCTTGGAAAGGAGCCTCTCCACCTCAGGCCTGAGGGCCTCCATCCTCTGGGCCAGGCGGGCCATCTCCGCCCTGAGGTCCTGGATGGCCTTCCCCACCTCGGAGGACCTCTCCTCCAGGAGCTTCAGGGCCTCCTCGGGGGTCCTCTCCACCACCACCTCCGCCCCCACCCCCGTCAGGACCTTCTCCAGAGGCATCAGCTTAGCCCTGACGAAGGAGCCCGAGCCTATGGGGGTGAGGATCTCCGCCCCTTCCGGGGCCTCCCTGAGCTTCTTTATGGTCTCCATGGTCAGGGAGAGCTCGGAGAGGGAGGCGTTTAGGAGGGCCACCTGCCTGCTCATGGCCTCCAGCAGGGCTCCCCCCCTGTCCAGCTCCAGCAGGGACCTCTCCAGCTCCTCCCGTTCCTTCTCCGTGAGCTCGGGCATCTTACCTATTCCCACGCTCCCCCTATATTACTTTCCAGACCATGGAATTCTTTCTGGCTCCATCGCGGGCTTCATCCACCAGTGGGCGGGGGAGTGTCTCTCCCCTATGTTCCTGGAGCTGCGGATTGCCTCACGGATCAAACTAAGGAGGGAGCGAGTGGTGAGTGAATTTAGGCGTGAGCAAGCTGGGCGGAGCTTTAGTCCTGTGCCACCTCCTTACCCCTCTGGATGGTAAAGGGCCCTCTCTATCGCCCCCAGCTCCGCCCCCGTGGTGGGCCCTCCGGCCAAGAAGCCGTGGGAGTTGGCCGCCACGCATATCCCCACGTACTTCTCCCCATCGCACGCCGTTCCCTTGGAGACCGGAACCCTCAGGGCCCTCCTCACCCTCTCCACCTCCTCCTCCGTGGCATCCGGATGCAGGAGGGCCCCCTTGTCCGTGGCCACGCCGGCGCTCCCCACCGTCTTCAGCCCCGAGATCGTTCCCCTCTCCAGGGGAATCCCCAGGGCGGAGCTCACCTCCTCCACCGTCTTGGGTGGGAGGGAGGGGCTGGCCAGTCCCCCCCTGTCGTTGACCAGCAGGAGGTTCCCCAGGGCGGTGAGCTTCCCAGGGATCCTGTGGACCTCCACCCCCTCCTCCCTCAGGCTCCTCTCCTCTTCCTCCCCCAGCAGGTGGGGGGCCACGATGCCCCTGGAGTTCCCGGCCAGAAAGACCCCCAAGAGGGGGGAGCCCATCACCTCCCCCCTGACCACCGGCACCCCCAGCTTCTCCTCCAGCTCCTCCTCGTCCAGCTTCACGTGCCTGGGGAAGAGGGCCACCCTGTCGGTTACCAGGCAGAAGACGCCCAAGTAGGGGGTCCTCCCCAGGTTGAGGCGTAAGAAGGGCATTCCACCCTACTCCGCCGGAAAGACCTCCACCGAGCCGTCCTCCTTCTTCACGGCCCTTACCCTGACCCTGGAGGGGGGCTTCTTGGCCCCCCTGCTCCAGACCTTCCGGTTCAGGCTCTCGTCTATCTTCACCCTGTCCGTTTTCATGTGCCTTTCCAGGAAGCTCCTGATCAGCTCCATGGCCTTGGCCGCCCTCCGGTACCTGGCCTTCTCCCGGACCTCCCGGAGCGGGATCACGTATATCCTCTCTTCGGGCATGCTCTCCTCCTCAGGGCTTCAGCTTGGAGCGGTACCACCGCCTCCTCTTCACGCTGTCCCTGATCCTCCCCCTCGTCTTCACCACCACCCAGATGGGGGCCCTCCTGGTCCTCCTCCCCGCCTTGCCCAGCCTCCTCTTCACGGACAGGATCTTGTTCCGGCTCACTCAGATCCTCCTTATCCTGATTTCCTTCCTCCTCTCCTGGAGCCTCCTGAGCAGCTCCCTCAGCTGGAGATCCGTCAGGGGGGCCCTCAGCCTGCCCGACTGGGCCAGCGCTATGAGCTCCAGCTCCAGGGCCTCCGCGAACTCCGGCTTCACCATCTTCAGGTTGGCCAGCCTGCTCCTGGCCTCGGGGGTGAGGATCTGCTGCAGGAGGAGCCTCTTCTGGACCTCCAGCTCCCTCCTCATCTCCTCCCTTCTCCTCTGCTCCTCCAGCTGGGCCTGCAGCTCCAGCATCTTCCTCCTCCTTATCTCCTCCAGCTCCGCTTCCTCCTCCACCCTATCCCCCCTTCAGCCCCTCCGCAAGCCTCTCCAGGAACTCCGCCCCCTTCCTCGTGACCTTTCTACCCTTCCTGTCCTTCTTCTCCACCAGCCCCGCCCTCTCCAGCTGCTGCAGGAGGGTCCTCAGGATCTTCCCTCCTCCCCTCCTGAAGTGCTCGGGGGCGCTCCCCCTCTTCTTCCTCCCCCCGTAGCGGACGCGCAGCCTGGAGACCCCCACGGGCCCCTCCAGGTAAATCCTCCTGAGGAGGGAGGCCCCCCTTATGTACCACCAGTCCGGTTGCTCGGGTGGCCTCTCCTTGTGCACCCCCGTCTTCACGTACCTGCTCCACTCCGGGGGCTTCACCTCCTCCAGCTTCTTCAGCTCCTCGGCCGTCCTGGCTATGAGGAGATGCGGGGGAACCTCTCTAACGGACATCTCTTCCGTCTCCCCTCCCGCGCTTATTAATCCTATCGCCCTTTCCCCCTCCTGAGGGGCACGCGCGTGAGGTGCCCGCACTCCAGACATACCCTCACCACCCTCCCCGACCTCACCCTCACCCTACAGGAGCTCCCCGGCCTCAGCAGGGTCCTGCACTTCCTGCAGAACTTCCCCCTGAGGTGGGGGGGGAGCCTGACCCGGTAACGGAGCTTGAGCCTCCAGGCCAGCTCCAGGTACCTCCTGGACAGGGCGCGGTCCTCGGGCCAGACCTCCTCGGCCAGCTGCACCAGCCTCTCTATCCTCTCCAGGGCCAGCGCCTTGTGGTTCTCCCTCACTTCCTTCCCAGCCTCCTCTCC
>QNVD01000050.1 GCA_004347925.1 Hadesarchaea archaeon | reverse complement strand
CTCCTCCCCCTCCTGAACGGGATAAAGGAATTCGGGGTCGCCAGGCTCATGGAGCTGGTTCCCGATCTGGTTCCCAGGCTGGTGGGCAGGCTCAGGGAGATCGACGTCACCAGGTTCACCAGGGAGAACCCCGAGATCTCGGCCAAGTTCATGGACATCCTCTGGGAGGGGATAAGCTTGCTGGTGGAGAAGAACCCTGACGTGAAGGAGGCGCTGCAGAGGGCCGGTGAGGTCTCCGTGAACCTGGAGGCCCTCGACAGCCCCATGAAGGGTCACTTCAGGATAAGCGGTGGGAAGCTCTCCGGAGGCTCGGGGCTGCTGGATAAGGCCGACCTGAGCATCAAGGGCTACACCCAGGCCATGATCGAGGTGCTCCTGGGAGACCGGGATCCCACGGAGGCCTTCTTCAAGCAGCTCATAAAAACCGACGGGAACATCCCCCTGGCCATGAGGGTATCCTCGGCCATGATGGAGGTCTCCCAGCTCCTGAGGGCCTGAGTTCAGTCCACCTTCTTGCCCATCTCTTGTCCGCCAGCCTGCTGTAGTACTCCACGTTTCTCCCGGAGCCGTCGTAGCCCTCCTCCACCATGATCTCCAGCTTCTCCCTGGTCAGGTCGAAGGGCCAGATCTGACCCCTGCTCCAGTCCATGGGGGGGAAGTCGCTGGGGCGGAGGGGCTCCACCGATGGGTCCAGAAGGAAGGCGAACCTGGAGGTCTCCTCCAGGGGGGGGAGCTCCCCCGTCTCCCTGTTCAGCCCGGCCTCGCTCTCCAGCAGCTCCAGGAACTCCTTGCTGGGAGGGGTCTCCAGGTACTGCCTCAGGTTGATGGGCTCCAGGGAGGGCGGAACCACCCTGGCCAGCACGAAGGGCGGGATTATTCCCCTGCAGTGAGGATAGAAGGGACCCTTCTTGAAGAAGAAGTCCCTTATCCTGAAGAGGAGGGGGGTTTTCCTCCTGGAGCAGGCGTGCTTGTGGAAGGCGTCGTAGCCGCCCAGGAAGAGGCGGANCATGCGCTTCACGAAGGTCTCCTGGGGTAGGTTGAGGAGGACCCTGAAGAGGGGAGGGGAGGGCACGTGGGAGAAGAGGTTGTAGCTGACCCCCAGGGCCCTGGTGTTAAGGCCGTAGTATACCCAGAGGAAGAACTCCGTGCTGGTGAGGGCGCTCTGGGCTATCAGGCTGATGTAGGTGGAAACGCAGGAGAGGTAGAGAACGGACTGGGGCCACTGGGGGAGGTCCCTGGCCTTCAGCTCCACCAGCGTGTCCCTCAGGGCCGTGCCCCAGTCGTAGGGGTCCCAGTACCTCTGGGGAACCTCCTTGAGCCTCATCCCCAGGGACGGATAACTTCTGGACAGGTTCTCCTCCAGCTCCCTCAGGCTGGAGGGGGTAGTCCTGGTGTCGGTGGAGGTCAGGAAGGCCTCCTCGTCCTCCCCGTCGAAGAAGCTGGAGATGCCGCGGGAGACCCCCACCGTCCACCGGTGGACGGGGAGGCCGTCCTCGTTGTGGTATCCGTTTATCCAGGTGATCTCTCCAGTGAAGTCGTCGGCGTGGACGTACTCCACGGTGGCGTACTTCCCGTAGAGCATCTGGCAGGCACTCCTCCCTATGTCCGGCCTGCAGAGGTAGGCGGGGGGATGGCTGAGGTAGCAGAGGTTCTCCGTGGAGTACCTCTCCTCCTCGGGCGGAGGGGAGGAGGCCAGGCGGGAGGAGATCTCCACCGCCTGGTCCACCCTGTAGGACCACTCCACGAAGTTCTCGTACTTCAGCCTCTCCCAAACCCTCCGGTTCATCCCCAGCCTCCTGAAGGCCCAGAGCCAGGGGGGCCTCACCAGGAAGATCTCCAGGTTGAGGGGCAGCCTTCCCGGGAAGGGGCTCACCCCCTCCACCCTCTCCCAGATCCCCAGCAGGCCGCTCTCCCTCAGCCATCTCTCCCACTCCCTCCTCTCCCTCCTGCTCCTCTCCCTCACCGACCTCATTCCCTCACCCCTTCCTCCCCAGGCCCGAGGCCAGGAAGGAGAGGAGGGCGGTCCAGAGGGGGAGGTTCCTGGCCAGCATCCTGAACCTGCCCCTGACCCTCACCTCCCTGTTGATCACCATCCAGACCAGATCCTCCTCCCTCCTGATCCTCCTGAGCGAACGGAGGGGGGCGAAAACGCAAACCTCGGCCCTCTCCCCCTCCCTCGGTTCCCTCATCTCCCTCATCCTCCAGCCCTCCATCTCGATCATGAACTCCCTCCTCCGGGAGTTCCCCTCGATCACCACCAGCGCCTTCCCCCTGAGCCCCCCCTCCCCCCCGGGACGGCGGGAGTTCCACCTCTCCCTCATCCCCTCCATCCACTTTTCGGCCATACGGGAGTCCATAGGAAAGGAGGGAATCCCTCCTTAATACTGTTGGGGGAAAACCCGATAAGGTTAAATCCGCGGGGAAAAAGACCGGTTGTTGTCCTCCCTCCGGTCCCTGGTCGGGAAGCTCAGGAGCTTCAAACCCCTGGCCAGGAAGCGCTGCATCTCCGAGCTCATGGGCATCCTCGGGACCCACTCCCTGGAGGACGCCGGCTTCCTCAGGGTGGGGGGGCTCACGGTGGTGGTCTCCTGCGACGGCATCCTGGAGCCGGTGGTGAAGACCTCCCCAAGGCTGGCGGGTTACTACTCGGTGCTGGTGAACGTGCAGGACGTGGTGTGCAAGGGGGCCAGACCCCTGGGCTTCCTCTACGTGATCTCCTCCTCCTCCCCGGCGGTCAGGAGGGAGATGGCGGAGGGTATAAGGGAGGGCCTGGAGAGGTTCGGCCTGGAGTTCCTGAAAGCCCACACCCACCCCGACACCACGTACGATGCGGTGGACGGGGTTTGCGTGGGCGTGGCCAGGAAGGTGCTCAGGAGCAACACGGCCAGGGTGGGGGAGGATCTGATCCTGGCGGCGGACCTGGAGGGGAGCTTCAGGAGGGGGAAGCTCTTCCACGCCCTGGACTCCACCCAGGGAAAGAGCAGGGGGGAGATCCTCGAGCAGGTGGAGGGGATGGTGGAGGTGGCGGAGAGGGGTCTGGCCTCCTCCTGCAAGGACGTCAGCGCGCCCGGGATAGTGGGCACGGCCGCCATGCTCTGCGAGTACAGCGGGGTGGGGGCCATCCTGGACCTGGACCTCCTCCCCCTCCCCAGGGGGGTGGGGAGGGAGGAGTGGCTCCTGACCTACCCCAGCACCTGCTACCTCCTCACCTCCTCCAGGAGCGAGAGGTGCCTGGAGACCCTGAGGAAGCACGGGCTGGAGGCGGAGGTGGTGGGGAAGATCACGAGGGAGAGGAAGGTGGTGCTGCGGGCGGGAGGGGAGAGGGAGACCTTCGTGGACCTGAGGAGGGAGTCGGTCTTCGGGTTCAGGGGATCCCCAGAACCCTCCTCGCGTTCTCGGTGGTGAGGCGGGCCAGCTCCTCCGCCTCCATCCCCTTAAGCTCCGAGAGCGCCCGCAGGCTCCTCACCACGTCCGAGGGACGGG
>QNVD01000005.1 GCA_004347925.1 Hadesarchaea archaeon | reverse complement strand
GGAGGTGAGGCCCGGGGAGCTGGTGGCGGTGGTGGACGAAAGGCACGGGAAGGTCCTGGCGGTGGGGGAGGCCCTGGTGCCCGGTGGGGAGATGGTGGGAAAGAGGGGTAAGGCGGTGAGGAACCTG
The DNA here is from genome assembly GCA_004347925.1 of Hadesarchaea archaeon. Lineage (GTDB taxonomy): Archaea > Hadarchaeota > Hadarchaeia > Hadarchaeales > WYZ-LMO6 > WYZ-LMO6. Next base: position 4,457 of record QNVD01000005.1, on the reverse strand, counting down.
CACCACGTGGGGGACAGGAGCTGGAGGCTGGCTGAGGAAGCCTTAAAAAAAGGGTGAAAGCTCTTCGGGCTGCAGGTAGACGTCTTCTGGGTCTACGGGATAGGTGCGATGGCCGCCACGGCGGCCGGCAGGCAGCTGGCGGAACTGGAGAAGGGGAAGGCAGGGTTCGGAAGCCATACTTAGCCCTCCTGTTTCTCTACCTCTCCCTGATCTTCCGGAGGCCCTCTGGCTCACCTGGAACTTCCCCCACTGGAAAACCATGCAGCTGGTGGGCGGCCTGGAGGAGATCCCGGCCTGGGGAATTGTCCTGGCGGCGGCGGGGGACATAGCGGTGGCGGCGGGTGTGGGCTTCTACTTCGCAGGGATGGGGTGGCCCTGCTTTCGGCGGGTCTCGTCACCGCCCTCCTCCAGGGCTTCTCCACCCTGCCCTGGCCTCCCCTCGGCGTCCTCCTGGGTTTCCCAGTTTTCTTCCTCCTGGCCTATCCGCTGATCCTCAGAAAGGGCAGGCCCCTTCACCTAGCCTCCAGGAAGTACCTCCGGACGGATTGAGGCCGCGGGGGAGGGAGGGGTGGGAGGAAACTTAAATCCTTAAATAAAGGGAGGGAGAGGAGGTTTGGGCATCATGAAGGTCTTCAAGAGGATCTTCCAGAGACCCTCCGAAACCCCGGAGGGGATTCGGGTGGTGGAGAGCGAGGTCAAGGAGGAGAGGCTGGGGATAGAGCCCATCTACATAAAGAGCATGAACCTGGAATCCTCCGACGATCTGAAGAAGGTGGGGGACGAACTCCGGGCGGGTAACATCGTGATCCTCAACATAGCCTCCTTCATGAGCAGGGATGTGGAGGGACTGAAGCAGGCCATAGCCCAGCTGAAGGGGATGTGCTACGCCATAGGGGGGGACATAGGCAGGCTGGGGGACTCCTGGATAGTGGCCACCCCCAGGTACGTCACCATCCAGTTCAGGGAGCAGGGCACCGGTCCGGTCACCTGAGCCTTATGGCCTCCAGGTTGGGAGGCGCCCTCGTTTCCACCCGGAAGAGCTTGTGGAGGGTGCTGGCCAGGCTGAGGCAGCGGTTCTCTTCCCCGTGGCAGCAGACCACCCGGGAGGGCTTGGGGGAGAGCCTCCTGACGTAGTTCAGGAGCTGGTTCCTGTCCGAGTGACCGCTGAAGCCGTCTATGGTCTCCACCCTCATCTTCACCTCCACCACCTCCGCCCTGCCGTCCTTCCCCCTGAGGGGCACCTCCCTCCACCCCTTCTGTATCCTCCTCCCGAGCGAGCCCTCGCTCTGGTACCCCACGAACACCAGGGTGTTTCTGGGGTCGGGGGCCAGGTTCTTGAAGTACTCCAGGACGGGCCCCCCCGTCATCATGCCCGCGGTGGCCAGGATCACGCAGGGCTTGCCCTCCACGATCTCCTGTCTTTCCTCCGGCTTCTTCACCTGGATGAAGATCTCCGAGAGGAAGGGGTTGGTGTCCTGGAAGATGAGCCTCCTGAGGGAGGGTGAGAGGTACTCGGGGTACAGGGCGTGGATGGCGGTGGCCTCCCATATCATCCCGTCCAGGTAGACCTCCCCCTCGAACTCCCCCCTCCGGTGGGCCTCCTCCAGCAGCATCATGATCTCCTGGGATCTGCCCACGGCGAAGACGGGGACCAGCACCTTCCCTCCCCCCTCCATGGTCTCCCTGACCAGCTGCAGGAACCTCTCCTCGGCCTCCGGCCTGGGGAGCTGGATGCTGTCGGGACCCCCGTAGGTGCTCTCCATGATGAGGGTCTCCACCCTGGGGAAGGAGGTCACGGCGGGGAGGAAGAGCTTGGTGCGGTCGAACTTGATGTCCCCCGTGTAGACCACGTTGTGGAGGCCCTCCCCGAAGTGGAGGTGGACCACGGAGGAGCCCAGGATGTGCCCGGCGTTGTAGAGGGCTATCTTCAGGTCGGGGGAGATGTCGGTGATCTCCCCCCACTCCAGCGTGATGCAGTGCTGCACGAAGGCGCGCACCTCCTTCTGGGTGAAGGGCGCGTTCTTGTCCTCCCTCTCCCCCACCTCCAGGTAGTCCTGGAGGAGGAGGACGGCCAGGTCCCTGGTGGGGGGGGTGCAGTAAACGGGCCCCTCGTACCCGTAGCGGTAGAGGTAGGGGAGGAAGCCCACGTGGTCCAGGTGGGCGTGGGAGATGATCACCGCATCCAGCTCGGCCAGCCTCAGCTCCGGGGCCTCCAGGTGGGGGTAGGCCCTGTCCTCCGAGGCCACGTTCACCCCGCAGTCCAGCATCACCTTGCTCTCCGGGGTCTGCAGGAGGAGGCAGGATCGACCCACCTCCCTGGCCCCACCCAGCAGGCTCACCCTGAGCCAGTCCCCCCTCGCCCTGGGATACCTGTGGATCCTCCTCCCTATCGCCTGGAGGGTTTCCAGCTTCCTCCCGCTGTTCTGGAGGAGGGAGAGGCGTATTCCCTGGATGAGGTCGGACCTGATGGGCGGGGTCCTCACCACCCTGGGAGCCCACCCTATCTCCCTCATCAGCATCCTGAGCGTGGAGCCGTCCTTCCCTATCACCATGCCGGGCTTCTGGGCCTCCACCACCACCTCCCCGGTGGTCCTGTCGAAGAGGATGGCCGTTATCCCCGCCTCGGGGGGTATGAGCTCCCTGATCCTCTTCTCGGCCTCCCCCTCCTCCATCAGCAGCTGGGGATCGGGCCTGAGCATGAAGCGCTTGTGGAGCTTTCTGGCCAGCTCCTTCACGGCCTCCCCACCCTCGGCGAGCAGGTTGAGGTTCTTGCAGTAGAGTACGAGCTTGGGTCCCTCGAAGTCCACACCCGAAACGGACTCCGACAGCACGGGGTCCTGCTTGACCAGCTCCTTCACCTGCTGCAGCAGATCTTCCGTCGCCATGGGGTTCACGCTACAGGATCAGGAAAGCTTCAGGATTTCCTCGGGCGTGAGGCGCTGGATTCCCTCCTCCCTTATCACCAGCACCTCCACCTCGTTCCCGGTGGCCACGTCCCTCTTCATCGCGGTCCTCACGGCCCTGACGGCCACCGGGAGGATCTCCTTCACCTTCATCCCCTCCCTGTACCCGTTCTCCAGCACACCGTAGGCCACGGGGGATCCGGATCCCGTGGCCACCATCCTCTCCTCCGTCAGGGTCCCCTCCATGCCCGCGAAGTAGAGCCTGGGCCCGAGCTCGTCCACCCCTCCCACCAGCAGGTGGGCCAGGTAGGGGAGGAGGAGCTGGGAGTGGAGCAGGTTGGAGGCCATCTTGGCCACCGCACTCACAGGGATGGGCCTACCCTCCTGGACGGTGTAGAGCTGGGCCTCCGCCCTCAGCATCCTGACCAGAGCCTGCACGTCCCCTACCCCACCCGCCATGGTGACCGCCACCCTGTCGGTTATCTCGTAGAGCTTCCTGGCTCTCTTGCTGGCGATGAGGTATCCGGCCGTGGCTCTCGTGTCCGCGGCCAGCACCACGCCGTCCTTGCATACCACTCCCACGGTGGTGGTACCGGTGAATTTTTTCTGGTCTCTCTCCACCAGCTCAACTCCTATAAAACGGCCATCTTCCTTTTGTGATTTCATATTTAAATTTTGTCTTTTCGATGGGAGTCGTGCATGAACGGTTTTGAGGTTAGGAACGTTTTTGAGCACCTGGACAGGCTGGCCTACGAGATAGGGCCCAGGAGGGCGGGCAGCCGGGGGGACGAGAGGGCCCTGGATTACCTCTCCTCCAAGCTCAAGGAGTACGGTCTGAAGGTCCAGCGGCAGGACTTCAAATTCGTGGACAGGGAACGCAGGCTCTGGTCCACCCTCCTCCTGGGCCTCCTTTCCCTCCTCCTCTCCCTCCTCCTTCCCCCCCTCCCCTCCCTCCTCCCCTGGTCCCTCACCCTCCTCCTCACCTGGAGGCCCGATCTCCTCCCGGGCAGGAGAACCTGCAACCTGCTGGCGGAGCTGGAGGGGGAAGGGGAGAGGAGAGTGCTGCTTGCCCACAGGGACTCGGCCCCCTGCGTCTCCCGCCCCCGCCTGCTGGAGCTCTACCACCTGCTGCAGCTCCCCTCCCTCCTCCTGCCCACCCTCTTCCTCCTCCTCCGGCCCCTCCTCCCCTCCCTCTGGCCCTGGGGAGGGGTGCTGGCCCTCCTCCTCTTCGGCATCCCCCGCTCCCTGCCCCTCCTCTCCCTCTCCTCCCGTGCCTCCCCGGGAGCCAACGATAACGCCTCCGGAGTTTCCCTGCTCCTAGAGGTGGCGAGGGTATGCTCCCAGCTTAACCCCAGGCCCCCCCTGCTGCTGGTCTTCACGGGGGCGGAGGAGGAGGGGCTTTGGGGGGCCAGGGCGCTGGCCTCCAGTGGGTACCTGAGGAAGGAGGACAGGATCCTCAACGTGGATACGGTGGGGGTGGGGAGGACCTACGTGGTGGCGGGGGGAGGGATGTGGCGGAGGAGGAGAACCCCCTCCTGGCTCAACGAGGAGGTC
>QNVD01000049.1 GCA_004347925.1 Hadesarchaea archaeon | reverse complement strand
GGTACTGCGACGGGGAGGGGAGGCCGGCGGGGGGTAGGTACCCGCTGAACCCCAACGGCTCCTTCTTCGACATCGCCGGGATATGCGACCCCACCGGCAGGATCCTGGGCCTCATGCCCCACCCGGAGAGGGCGGCCTTCGGCATCCAGCTCCCCGACTGGACGGGTAGGGAGGAGGTTCCGGAGCACGGGGACGGGATGAGGATCTTCACCTCCCTGGTGGAGAACCTCTGAGCCCACCGGAGCGGCGAATCTCCTAGTCTGCTCAAGACGGAGAGCAAAGTCTATCCCCACGGTTTGTCCCCGGACAGGTCGGGGGTCCCAGCCAGGGCTCTCGCTAGGCATGATCCCTGAAGCCTTCCGGCTGGTCCCACCGTTCCCGGGAGCATCGGCAAAGCTAAAAGCTCCCCTTCCCTCCTTGGCGGGAAAATGAAGGTGGTGATCCTCTACGGCTCCAAGTCCGACGTGGAGTTCGCGGAGCCTGCCAGGGCCCTGCTCCGGGAGCTGGGGGTGAGGTTCGAGGAGAGGGTGGCCTCCGCCCACAAGACCCCCGACAGGCTGCTGGAGATGCTGGCGGAGTACGAACGGAGCGGGGAGGAGCTGGTCTACCTCACCGTGGTGGGTAGGTCGAACGCCCTCTCCGGGATGGTGGACGCCAGGGTGAGGCATCCGGTGATAGCCTGCCCCGTGAGGATGGAGAGCTTCCCCTTCGACATCTTCTCCTCCCTGAGGATGCCCCGGGGGGTGGCCCCGCTGGTGGTGGCGGACCCCGAGGGGGCGGCGCTGGCGGCGGCCAAGATCCTCTCCCTGGCGGACAGGGAGCTGGGGGAGAGGGTATCCCGCTGGCAGGAGAGGAGGAGGGAGGAGGTGCTCTCCGCCGACGGGGAGGCCCGGAAGGGATGGAGGTAGAGGAGCCCCTGCTGAGGTCCGAGCTTCCCCTCAAGCTCTTCAAGAGGGGGAAGGTCAGGGACATCTACGAGGTGGGGGAGGGCCTGCTGCTGGTGGTATCCACCGACAGGATCTCGGCCTTCGATGTGGTGCTTCCCGACGGCATCCCCTTCAAGGGGGAGGCCCTCAACAGGATTTCCGCCTTCTGGTTCAACCTCTTCCGCGACGTTCCCAGCCACCTCGTGGAGGTGGTGGACGGAAGGACCATGCTGGTGAGGAGGGCCACCCCCCTCCCCTTCGAGTTCATCGTCAGGGGCTTCCTCTACGGCTCCGCCTGGGAGAGGTACTCCTCAGGAGGGGAGATCTGCGGGATACGCCTCCCCCCAGGCCTCAAGAAGGCCTCCAGGCTTCCCGAGCCCATCCTCACCCCCACCACCAAGGAGGAGGAGGGTCACGACAGGGAGGTGGGCTGGGGGGAGGTGGTGGAGAGGCTGGGGGAGGAGACGGCGGAGAGGATAAGGGAGCTCTCCCTCTCCCTCTACGAGAGGGCCTTCTCCCTGGCGGAGAGGAGAGGGATCCTGATAGCGGACACCAAGTTCGAGTTCGGGTTGAGGGGAGGGGAGCTCCTCCTCATAGACGAGCTCCTCACCCCGGACTCCTCCCGCTTCTGGCCCGCGGAGGGGTACGAGGAGGGGAAGGATCCCCCCAGCTTCGACAAGCAGTACGTCAGGGACTACCTCACCCGCTCGGGCTGGAACAGGAAGCCTCCAGCCCCCCGCCTCCCCAGGGAGGTCATCCTCCAGACCTCCAGGAGATACGTGGAGTGCTACCAAAGGCTGACGGGTAAGGAATTTTAAAGAGGCCCCCCTAACCACTCTGGTGGGGGATTGGGCTCTTTTGGGGAGTCATGCGGGGTCTTCGGGGCTTTTGACTTTGAGGGCAAGGCGGTCTTTTCCCACCTGTACTGGGGGCTGATCGCCCAGAACCACCGCGGACACCACTCCTACGGCTTCGCCGAGGTGAGGGAGGGGGAGTTCACCTCCTACCGCTCGCTGGGCCTCCTTCCCCCCGTGAGGCATCCGGTGATCAGGAGGCTCTTCAGGAACTTCAGGAGCCACGTGGGGGTGGGTCACGTCAGGTACGCCACCTCGGGGAGGAGCACCAGGTACTGGCTCATCAGGGACATGCAGCCCTTCCTGGTGGGAAGGGAGGAGAAGATCGCCCTGGCCTTCAACGGCAACCTGGTGAACGTGAAGGAGCTGAGGGAGGAGCTCAAGGGGGAGGCCAGGGGCCTCTCCCCCTCCTCCTCCGACATAGAGCTCCTCTCCAGGAAGCTGCTGAGGGGGATGAGGAACTCGGACCTGGTCTCCGCGGTGGAGGGATGCATGAGGGGGATAGAGGGAGCCTTCTCCGTGGTGGGCCTGACCCAGAGGGGGGAGTTCTTCGCCTTCCGGGATCCCCTGGGGATAAAGCCCCTCTGCTACGGCTGCAGTCCCGACAACCAGACCTTCGCCGTCTCCTCCGAGAGCGCGGGCCTGGACATCAACGAGTTCAGGTACGAGTCGGAGGTGCAGCCGGGGGAGCTCCTCATCTGGTCGGGTGAGGGGATGAGGAGGGAGAGGATAGTGAGGGGGGAGAGGAGGGCCTTCTGCAGCTTTGAGTTCGCCTACTTCGCCAGGCCGGACTCCGTGCTAGACGGGGGGAAGCCGGTGTACAAGGTGAGGGAGGAATTCGGGAGGAACCTGGCCAGGGAGGACCCGGACCTGCCGAAGAGGGTGGACCTGATCGTCTCCATACCCTCCACCGGTGATGACGCCGCCTACGGCATGCACGAGGTCACGGGCATACCCTGGGAGAGGGCGGTGAGAAGGCACAGGTACGTGGTGGACCGGGCCTTCATCTCCAGCTCGGAGGAGAGGGAGAAGATCATCTCCAGGAAGATCAACGTCACGGAGACCCTCAGGGGGAAGAGGATAGCGGTGGTGGAGGACTCCATCGTCAGGGGGGACACCTCCAGGAGGGTGATAAGGAAGCTCAGGATGGCGGGGGCCAAGGAGATCCACTTCTACTTCACCTTCCCCCGCATCCTCTCCCCCTGCTTCTACGGCATCGACATGGCCACCTTCGGGGAGCTCATAGGGTCCACCCACACGGAGGAGGAGATAGCCCACCTGATAGGGGCGGATTCCGTTCACTATCAGTCCCTGGAGGGTTTCGTGAGGGCCACCGGGATGAGGAGGGAGGACCTCTGCCTCGGCTGCCTGACCGGGCAGTACCCCACCCCCCTGGCCCAGAGGATAGCCGATGAGATGAGGAGGAGGTTCCAGGCGGGGGAGGTGGAGAGGGGAAGGGTGTACGAGGTGGAGTGAAGCGGGGGGGTGGGCTTACCTCCGAAAGAGATAAATATAAGTAGTTTTGACTCCCCGATTAGTTGGGCCTGTGGCGCAGTCTGGCTAGCGCACCGGCCTTTTAAGCCGGGAGTCGTGGGTTCGAATCCCACCAGGCCCGCATGGGGCGAAGGGATGGGAGAGGAGTTCGATCCCCGGGGGCACGTGCTGGTGCCGGAGCACAGGGTCCTGTCGAGGGAGGAGGGGGAAGAGGTCCTCAGGAGGTACAGGG
>QNVD01000048.1 GCA_004347925.1 Hadesarchaea archaeon | reverse complement strand
GGGAGGGGAAGCTGGTGGACGAGACGGTGGGGGCCCTCCCCTCGGAGGCCCTGGAGGAGAGGGTGAGGAGGCTCCTCTGAGCCTCAGGTGTGAAGCTCCACCACGTCCCCATCCTGCAGGGGGTAGTCCCGGGGCACCCACTGCCCCGGGAAGCGGGTGGAACCCCAGACCCTCACGGCCCTCAGTTCCCTCTCCAGCTCCTTGTGGATGGCCCTGGCCACGTCCCGGGGGGTGGATCCGCGGGGAAGGACCAGGGGCTCCCTGGAGGGCTCCTCGTTGGGCTTCTTGGTGTAGACCCTGATGAGGCCCAGGCTCCGGAAGATCTCCCTCTTCAGCTCCTCCGGCGGCCTCCCCGCATCTATCACCCTGAAGGGTCCCAGCCCCCCCGCCGTCCCGGGCGACAGGTCGGTCTTGGTGAGGAGGACGAAGCAGGGGCGGTAGACCACCGATCCCTCCAGCAGCTCCTCCAGGGTCCGGAGGTCCACCCTCTCCTCCACCACCACCAGGGCGTTGTGGATCCTGTGCTCCCTGAGGAGCTCCAGGATCCCCTCCCTTCCCCCCTCCACCAGCTCCTCCCCCCTCAGGACGATTCCCCCCTCCTCCCTGCGCTGGATGGTGACCCTGGGAGGGGAGCGGTTGAGCCTTATCCCCCCCTCCTCCAGCTCCCTCACCAGGATCTCCAGCTGCCTTTGGGGGTCCGAGGAGGCGTCCACCACCAGGGCGATCGCGTCCGCGTTCCTGGCCGCGCTGAGGGGCTGGGCTCCCAGACCCCTCCCCAGGCTCGAGCCCTCCACCAGGGCGGGTATCTCCACCAGCTGGACCTGCACGTCCTCGTACTCCATCATCCCCGGCACGGGGAGGCGGGTGGTGAAGGGGTAATCCGCCACCTCCGGCCTGGCGGCGGTGAGCTTCCTGAGGAGGGTGGACTTGCCGGAGTTGGGCAGGCCCACCAGGGCCACCTGGGCGCATCCCTCCTTCTTCACGGCGAAGCTGGGCCCCCTCCCTCCCCTCCTCCTCTCCCTCTCCTCCAGCTCCCCCCTCAGCTTGGCCAGCCTGCGCTTGAGCATCCTCAGGAGCTTCTCCGTCCCCTTGTGCTTGGGGGCGATCCTGATCAGCTCCTCCGTGGCCCGGATCTTCTCCTCCAGGGTCTTGGCCTGCAGGTACCTCTGCTCGGCCTTGAAGTACTCGGGGGGGAGGTTGGCGGGCATCCTCGCCTCAGGAGCGGGGTGAGGGTTCTCCCTCCCAGGAGGCCCACCTGCGGAAGAGCTCCTCCTGAGCCTTCAGGGCCAGGGAGGCGTCGAAGGAGGACCCCGCCGTCTCCCCCTTGGTGGGAAGGAAGATCTTGCTCCTGGGATCCCGGAAGGGGCAGGGCGGGTAGAAGGGGTGAGGCTTTCCGCTCCTCACCCCTGTCACCCCCTCCTCCGGGCAGACCCTGAGCATGAAGCCTCTGCACCCCACCAGCCCCCTCAGGAGGGGGAGCTGCTCCACCAGGAGGAAGTAGAGCTGGGAGGCCAGGCACCTGAACTCCGGGGAGGACCTGACGCAGAGCCTCAGGCCCAGCAGGTTGAGGAGGGAGCGCAGGTTCATGGTCACGTGGTAGATCCCCACCGCCTGGCAGAAGGGGAGCACGTACCTGGCCGCCTCCCTGGGCACCCCCCTCTCCAGCATCCCCTCGTACTCCTTCAGGGCCCCTCCCACCGCCCTCCAGAAGGCCCTCAGGGAGGGGTCCCTCTCCCCCCTCCCCAGCAGGTGCCAGGGGACCACCACCTCGTAGACCCCCTCCTCCCTCCCCCCCTCGCTGGCCCTCAGGTACCGGGTGGAGAAGCCGGTGTGGCTGGCCATCCGGTGCTCCAGGAACTCGGGGGCCATCCCCTTGGACATCTTCACGTCGAACTTCACCAGCACGTGCTCCAAGACGGAGCCGTAGTCGTTCCTCACCATCATCCTGAAGACCTCCTCCTCCTTCAGCGGGTCGGGGACTCCCGAGAGCCTGGCGGAGTAGACCACCTCCCTCCAGGCCTCCTTCCCCTCCGCCACCCTGAAGTTCCAGACCAGGGGTTTGACGGCCCTTACCTCCATCCCTCCACCTTCTCCCCTCTCTCCTTAAATCGCTCGCAGGGGGATCGGGGATGGGGAGTGCCGGGAGGCTACCTTTAGAGCTTCTTGTGGCAGAGCCACCAGTCGAAGCACTCTATTTCTCCGGCCTTGGCCCTCCTCAGCCTGTCCTGCACGTCCTCGACGGTGCTCGCGGGAGGGACGATCACGTGGTCCCCCACCAGCTCGTTGTGGGGCCAGTTGGCGGGCATGGCCACCCCGTGCCTGTCGGAGAGCTGCATGGCCTCCACCACCCTCAGGATCTCGTCCATGTTCCTCCCCAGCTCCTGCGGGTAGTACAGGATGATGCGGATTTTCCCCTCCGCATCCACCACGAAGACGGCCCTCACCGTGTTGGTGCCCTTGCCCGGGTGGATGAGGCCCAGCCTCTCCGCCACGGCCCCCGTGTCGGCGATGATGGGGAACTGGATCTCCACCCCCAGCTTCTCCCTGATCCACTCCACCCACTTCAGGTGGGAGAAGACCTGATCCACGCTGAGGCCTATGAGCTCGCAGTTCAGGGCCCTGAACCTGTCGTACCTCTTCTGGAAGGCCACGAACTCCGTGGTGCACACCGGCGTGAAGTCGGCGGGATGGCTGAAGAGCACGAACCACTTCCCGGCGTAGTCGTTCGGCAGAACCTTTTCACCGTGCGTGGTCCGAACCCTCATCTCGGGGAACCTTTCCCCCAGCAGCGGCATCCCCTTTCTTTCCTCCATCATCCTTCCCCGGAGCCGCAGGCTATAAGCCCTCCCTCCCTTCTCCTGAGCGGATGTGGGTGGAGCTGAGGCCGGTGGGGGTGGTGAGGGTGAGGCTGAGCGATGAGGAGGTCAGGGAGGCCTGGAGGTCGGGAGGGGTGGAGGGGGAGGTGGAGGTCTACCCGGAGTACGAGCCGGCGCTGGAGGGAATAGAGGGCTTCTCCCACCTGAGGCTGGTGGTCTGGCTCCACAAGGTGGGAGAGGGGGAGAGGAGGGTCCTCAGGGTGAGACCCAGGAGGTGGCTGAGGCTCGGGGTGCCTGAGGAGGAGATACCCGAGGTGGGGGTCTTCTGCACGGACTCCCCCCACCGCCCCAACCCGGTGGGCATGACGGTGGTGAGGCTGGAGGAGAGGAGGGGGAGGCTCCTGAGGGTCTCCGGCCTGGACCTCTTCGACGGGACCCCCGTGCTGGACATCAGGCCCCACGTCCCCCGCAGGATCCTCCCGGAGCCCACCGTCCCCGAGTGGTTCAGGAGGCTGCAGGAGCTCGCGGAAAAGCTTAAGGGAACTCCCGAGTAGTGCCCCTGTGGCGAAGGAAGAGGAGATGCTGGAGGAGCTGAGGCGCATAAGGGCGCTTCTGGAGCCCAAGCCCTCCCCTCCCCCTCCCAAGGGCTTCAGGGCGGAGTTCCTGGAGTTCATCTCCAAGTACAAGGTGCTGGGGATGGCCGTGGCCTTCATC
>QNVD01000047.1 GCA_004347925.1 Hadesarchaea archaeon | reverse complement strand
TACTCGCCGAGCCTGAACGAGGTGGAGAACGTCAACAGACAGCTCAAGCGGGACGTGTGTGCGAATTTCTACCACGAGGACCTCGGAAAGCTCAGTAGCGCTGTTAGAAAGTACCTTAAAATTGGATGGCAAAATCTACGCAAGATGACTTAACTCTATCGCCGGGAAGTCCCCTTCCGAAAGGGAGGGGATGAGAGGCGGAATGTATATATAGTTGGTGGAAAAATAACTATAAGATACGAACTCGATAGGGGTGCCCACTCGGTATGTGCTTCAGTACATTTGGTTCAGGTGGTGAAGTACCGAAGGAAAGTGCTTGAGGGCGGGATAATCGATTTGCTGATACAAAAAGTTAGGGAGATAAGCGGAAGTTTCGGGGTGGAAGTTTTGAACTTGGAGTGCAACAAAGACCACTTCCATGATTTTCAAGGCGAAGCCAACTCTGGATATACCACGATACATCAACGCTATAAAGACGATAACTTCGAGAGAAATCCAGAGGAACTTTCCAGAGGTAAAGAGAAAGCTTTGGAGAGGTGTTTTCTGGTCCCCATCGTATTTCCTCGCCACCACAGGGCAGGTAACTCTCGATGTGCTGAAAAGATATGTGGAGGAGCAGGGTCATGCTTAGTTACAAATTCCGTCTGTATCCATCGAAGACAACCGAGCACACCCTGAACCACCAGCTGGAACTCTGCAGGTGGCTCTACAATCGCCTGCTCTCAGAGCTAACTTTAGCCAAGGAGAAGGGGATAAAACTCAAGCGGGGAGACACCCAGTCCCTCATAGTTTATCTGAAGAAGCACGAGAAGCCGGAGCTGAATGGAGTTTATGCGAAAGTCCTTCAGATGGTGAACTACCAGCTCTGGTCCAACATCCGCGCTTTGGCTGGGCTGAAGCGGAACGGGAGGAAGGTAGGCAGGCTCAGGTTCAAGGGCGCAGGATGGTTCAAGACCCTGAACTACAACCAGTCCGGCTTTGCGCTCGAAAACGGCAGGCTCATCCTCTCGAAGGTGGGGGAAATCCCCATCAAGCTCCACCGGAAAATCAGGGGGAAGGTGAAAGGAGTAATCGTCAAACGCGAGCGCTCTGGAAAGTGGTACGCGATTTTCCAGGTTGAGGACGAGCCAGAACCTTTGCCAAGGACGGGTAGAGCAGTAGGCATAGATGTCGGGATAAGGCACTTCCTGACCGATACCCGACGGGAGGCAGATCGAGAACCCGAGATTCTACGAGAGGACACTGGAAAGGATAAGGAGGAGGCAGAGAGACCTTTCTAGGAAGAAGAAGGGCTCGAAGAACAGGGAGAAGGCCAGAGTCAGGCTAGCTAAAGCATACGAGAAGCTTGTGAACCAGCGAAACGACTTCCTCCACAAGCTCTCCCGCTTCTACGTCAACAACTACGACGCAATAGCGGTCGAAGATTTGAACATCTCCGGCATGGCGAGAAATCACAACCTCGCGCGACACATACTCGACGCCTCTTGGGGAAAGTTCCTTCACGACCTGTCCTACAAGGCTGAAAGAGCTGGTAGGACAATAGTGAAGGTGAACCCAAGGGGAACTTCACAAGAAGGAGACAAATCCCTGGACAGGGATTATCGGGCCTCGTGGAATATACTGCAGCGGGGCCTAGTAGGGCTGGGACGGCCCGAAGTTACGCCTGTGGAGATGGGGCCCCTACTCAGCGTCTCAGCGCAAGCTGTGATCGCTGGGCAAGTCCCGTCTGTGAAGCAGGAAGCCCCCTGCGAAAGCTGGGGGTAGTTCACTCCTACCGCAGGGTCCGGTGGAAGCCCCCCGGGGATATTTACCCCGCCGCGAGAGGTGGAAGGGGAGCTTGGAGCTCACCGAGCTGATGAGGAGGCTGGGGGAGCTTAAGGGAACGCCGAGGAGGGGATGGATCCTCAGGGGGATCCCGGAGGGCAGGGCGGAAGACGTGGCCCAGCACTCCTTCGAGGTCTGCTCCCTCTCCCTCCTCCTCTCCCTGGAGCTGGAGGGGAGGGGGAGGAGGCTGGACAGGGGGAGGGTGCTGGCCATGGCGGCGGTTCACGACTGGCCGGAGGCGCTGGTGGGGGACAGGCTCCCCTCCTCTCCCGGCAAGAGGGAGGCCGAGGAGAGGGCCCTGGAGGAGATGGTGGGGGACAGGCCCTGGGGGAGGGAGGTGAGGGACCTCTGGAGGGAGTACGAGGAGGGGAGGACGCCGGAGGCCAGGCTGGTGCACCTCTGCGATTCCCTCTCCGTCCTCCTCCAGTGCCTGAGGTACGGAGGGGGGAGGGTCCCCGCGGGGCTGAGGGACCTCTGGGAGGGGGTCAGGGGGAGGCTCGGCTCCCTCCTCCCCGACTTCCCCGAGCTCTCCGATCTCCTCTCCGGTCTGGAGGGGTAGGCCTCAGGAGCTTCCCGTACCTCCTCCTCACGAGCTCCTCCAGCCCCTCGGTGGAGAGCTCCTCCGGCAGGGGTCGCCTCGGGGGGGAGGGCCGCAGGAGGGAGAGGAGCTTCCCCGCCAGGGGGAGGTAGAGCAGGAGGAGGGCCACGGTGGCGGGGCCCGGGAGCCCCACCGCCTCCCCGGTGGCCAGCGCCGCGCAGGAGATGGCCAGGCCGGAGAGGAGGATCAGGAGGAGCGTCCTCCCCCTGGAGCGCCGGTAGGAGGTCAGGGCTCCTCCCCCCAGCCCCATCAGCAGCGCCTCCAGCCCCAGGAAGGGGGAGCCCAGAAGGAGGAGGAGGTGGAGGGCGTTCACTTCCTCACCCTGGAGGGGCAACCCCTCAGGGGGCACTGCCCGCACCTGGGGTGCCTGGGCAGGCAGATCTCCCTGCCGAAGAGCACCATCCCCCGGTTGAGCAGGTGCCACTTCTCCACCGGGAAGAGCCGCTGGAGGGTCTCCCTCACCTCCTCCAGCCCCGCCCCCTCCCTCACCAGCCCCAGCCTCTTGCTTATGCGGTTCACGTGGGTGTCCACCGGAACGGCGGGCTTCCCCAGGCCGTAGCAGAGGACCACGTCGGCGGTCTTGGGACCCACCCCGGGGAGCTCCATCAGGGCCTCCCTAGTCTCGGGCACCCTCCCCCCGTACCTCTCCAGCAGGAGCCGCGCCGTCCTCTTCAGGTTCCTGGCCTTCTGCCCCGCCAGCCCCACCCCCCTTATCAGCCTCCTGATCCTGGGCAGGGGGAGGGAGGAGAGCCTCTCCGGGGTGGGGGCCACCGAGAGGAGGGCCCTAGAGGCCTTCTCCGTGTTCTCCTCCCTGGTCCGCTGGGAGAGGATGCAGGCCACCAGCACGTGGAAGGGGTCGGAGTACCACCTCTCCCTCACCCTCTCCCCGTACCTCTCCTCCAGCATCCCCAGGAGCTCCTCCCTCACTTCCCCAGCAGCTCGCATATCCTCTTGGCCAGGGCGTGGTAGCACATGTCCACCCCCGCCTTCCCCGTCACCACGTTCAGCACGTAGTCCTTGCAGCTGCACATGGAGCGCACCACCTCGTACTCATCCGTCTCCCCCCTCACGAACCACCTTCCCCCCCTCCTCACCACCCTCCCCTCCCTCACCGCCCTCAGGGCGTGCTCCCCC
>QNVD01000046.1 GCA_004347925.1 Hadesarchaea archaeon | reverse complement strand
CCCAGGCCACCCTCAGGCCCTTCAGCCCCCCCTTCCGCTCCACCATGGTCAGGAGGTCCGCCAGGGTCTGGCAGGGGTGC
Organism: Hadesarchaea archaeon; assembly: GCA_004347925.1. Lineage (GTDB taxonomy): Archaea > Hadarchaeota > Hadarchaeia > Hadarchaeales > WYZ-LMO6 > WYZ-LMO6. The sequence continues at coordinate 3,502 of QNVD01000046.1, read as the reverse complement.
TGGAGGGGGCTCAGGGCGTTGATCACGGGCACCGTGCTGTGCCTGGCCAGCTCCACCAGGTTCTGGTGGGAGGAAACCCTGGCCACGATGCCGTGGACGTAGCGGCTGAGGGTCCTGGCGGTGTCGGCCACCGTCTCCCCCCTGCTCAGCTGAAGCTCCTGGGAGCTCAGGAAGAGGGGGTTTCCCCCCATCTCGTGGACGGCCACCTCGAAGGAGACCCTGGTCCTGGTGGAGGGCTTCTCGAAGATCATGGCCACGGTCTTCCCCCTGAGCTCGGAGGAGAGGCCCCTCCTCCTCTTGTACCTGGCGGCCAGCCTGAGGAGCTCCCCTATCTCCCTCGCGCTCAGGTCCTCCATGCCCAGCAGATCCCTCTTCATCCTCCCCTCCCCCTCAGGAGCTCGTCCAGCGTGGAGACCAGGGCATCTATGTGGGCCTCCTCCACCACCAGGGGAGGAAGGAACCTGAGCACCTTGCCCGCGGTCACGTTGATCAGGAAGCCCCTCCTCAGCGCCCCCAGGAGCACCTCCTCCGCCCTCTCCTCCTGGTCCAGCTCCATGCCCAGCATGAGGCCCTTCCCCCTCACCTCCTCCACGCAGGGGTGATCCTCCTCCAGCTCCCGCAGGGCCCTCATGAAGTACCTCCCCATCCTCTCCGCCCTCCTCACCAGCTTTCTCCTCTTGATGGCCCTTATAACCGCCAGGGCCGCCGAGCAGGCCAGGGGGTTTCCCCCGAAGGTGGCGCCGTGGTCTCCCTGCTTGAAGCTGTCCATCACCTCGGGCGTGGCCCCCGTGCACCCTATGGGCACCCCCCCCGCCAGACCCTTGGCCAGCGTGACGATGTCGGGCTCCACCCTCCAGTGCTCGCACGCGAACCACCTCCCCGTCCTGCCCATCCCCGTCTGCACCTCGTCCAGGACGAGGAGGGCTCCCCTCTCCAGGCAAAGCTTCCTGAGGCCGGGGAGGAACTCCCTGGAGGCCACCCTCACCCCTCCCTCCCCCTGGATGGGCTCCACCATCACCGCCGCCGTTTCCTCGTCCACGGCCTTCTCCGCCGAGGAGAGGTCGTTGAAGGGTATGAACTGGAAGTTGGGCAGGAGGAGGGCCTTGAAGGGCTCCCGGTAGGAGGGCTTCCAGGTGGCGGAGAGGGCCCCCAGCGTCCTCCCGTGGAAGGAGTTCTCCATGACCACGATCTTCTTCCTGCCCGTGTGCTTCACCGAGAGCTTCAGGGCCGCCTCCACGCTCTCCGCCCCCGAGTTGCAGAAGAAGAACTTTCCCACCCTCCCCGGGGCTATCCCCGCCAGCTCCCTCCCCAGCTCCGCCTGCTCCCTTATGTGAACCAGGTTGGTCATGTGGATCAGCCTCCTGGCCTGCCTGGAGATCGCCCCGCAGAGCTCGGGATCGGCGTGGCCCAGCACGCTCACCGCCACCCCCGAGACGAAGTCCAGGTACCTCCTACCCTCCAGGTCCCAGAGGAAGATCCCCCTTCCCCTCTCGAAGGCGACGGGGAGCCTCTTGTAGGTCTGGGCCAGGTACTCCCTGTCCAGCCTGAAGACTTCCTCCATTCACTTCCCTTTCTCGATCATCGTCCCGGCTCCCCTGTCCGTGAGGAGCTCCAGGAGCAGGGCGTGGGGCATCGTTCCCTGGAGGATGTGGGCCCTCTCCACCCCCCCCTCCACCGCCCTGATGCAGGCCTTGAGCTTGGGGATCATGCCCCCCGTGACCACCCCCGAGGCCAGGAGGGCCCTGGCCTCCTCCACCGTCAGCTGGGAGATCAGGGTGCTCTCGTCCTTGGGATCCCTCAGGACCCCCTTCACGTTGGTGAGGACGATGAGCTTCCTGGCGCCCATCACGACGGCCAGCTCCGCGGCCACCGTATCGGCGTTCAGGTTCAGGCTCCTCCCCTCCTCGTCCACCCCCAGGGGGGAGAGGACGGGGATGTACCCGTTGGAGAGGAGGAAGCTCACCATGTGGGGGTCTATCCTCTCTATCTCGCCCACGAAGCCCAGGTCCACCTGCAGCCTCCCACCCTCGGGGGTGGTCACCTCCCTGAGCTTCCTGGCCAGGATCACCTTCCCGTCTATCCCCGAGATCCCCACCCCCCTCCCGCCGTGCTTGTTTATGCCCAGCACTATNTCCGTGTTCAGCTTGCCCGCCAGGTACTTGTGGAGGATCTCCATGGTTTCCCTGTCCGTGACCCGCAGCCCAGCCACGAACTCGGGCTCCTTCCCCGCCTTCTTCATCTCCCTGGTGATCTCCGATCCCCCTCCGTGAACCAGCACGGGCTTCATGCCCACGTAGTGGAGGAGGACCACGTCCTGCAGGAGGGAATCGAGGGTCTTCTTCCTCTCCATCACCTCCCCCCCCAGCTTGATCACCATGGTCTGCCCGTGGAAGCGCCTGATGTAGGGCAGAGCCTCCAGCAGAATGCTCGCTGGCTCCTGCAGCACCTCACCCGGTTTTGTTCTAATCCTCCCCTTTTTTAACCCTGCCGCTCAGGTGCGGTACCTGGAGTTGATCCTCACGTACTCGTAGGTGAGGTCGCATCCCCAGGCCGTGGCCTCCTCCTCCCCCGCCTTCAGGTCTATCTCGAAGATCACCTCGTCCTCCCTCATCACCTCCACGGCCTCAGGGAGCTCCGGCCCCCCCATCGGTCTACCCTCCTCCACCAGCGTGGCCTCACCCCTCCTGCTCCTCACCTTCAGCGTGAGCTTTCGGGGGTCGAAGCGGGCGCCGGAGTATCCCAGGGCGGCCACTATCCTCCCCCAGTTGGGGTCCCCCCCGAAGAGGGCGGCCTTGAGGAGGTTGGAGCCGGCCACGGCCAGGGCGGCCTTCCTCGCCTCACCCCTCCTGGCGTTCTTCACCCTCACCTCCATCAGGCGGGTGGCCCCCTCCGCCCCCCTCACGATCTCCCTGGCCAGCTCCCTCAGGACGAAATCCAGGCCCAGCTGGAAGCCCCTGTCCCGGCGCTTCAGCTCCCTGTTCCCCGCCCTACCGCTCGCCATCATCAGGACCATGTCGTTGGTGCTGGTGTCGTTGTCCACGGTGATCATGTTCAGGCTCCCGTCCACCGAGGCCTGAAGGGAGGAGCGCAGGAAGAGGGGATCCACCCTAGCGTCCGTGGTCAGGAAAACCAGCATCGTGGCGGTCTTCAACCTGGGCCGGATCATGCCCGCCCCCTTGGCCATCCCCGCTATGGTGACGGTGGTGCCGTCCTCCGTTTCCACGCTCACGGCCACCTCCTTGGGCCCCCTGTCGGTGGTGAGGATGGCCGTGGCCGCCTCGAGGGAGGCCCTCCTGGAGGAGGAGAGCCTGGCCACCGCCTCCCTTATCCCCCTCTCCACCTTATCCATGGGCAGGAAGGTGCCTATCATGCCCGTGGAGGCCACGCCTACCTGGTGGGTCCTGAGCCCCAGCAGCTCCGCCGTTAGCTCCGCCATCCTCTCCGCGTCCCTCCTCCCCCTCTCCCCGGTGAAGGAATTGGCGCAACCCGAGTTGGCCACCAC
>QNVD01000045.1 GCA_004347925.1 Hadesarchaea archaeon | reverse complement strand
CAGGACACAGGCTTGCCGAGCCTGTAGCGCGGGTTCAAATCCCGCCTGCCGCACCTAGTTGGTGCCCCCCCCTTCTGAGGCTCCCCCGTTCCCCGGATCAACCCGCAGCCGAACGCCGGGCGGGGTGGCGCTTCCCCCCCTTCGGTAGGGTTAAAAACCGCCCCTCAGAAGAATAAGAATGACAACCCGCCGGAGGGCCAGGGACTGGAGGCCCGTGCTGGGGGCGGCGGTGGTCTTTTCCCTCATAGGCCTGGCCGCCTTTTCGGCCTACCTCTTCTTCCTGGCCCGACCGGCCTCGGAGGAGCTCAGGGAGGCCAAGAGCTCCGCCCTCCAGCAGGTCTCCTCGGGTCTGGCCAAGATCCCCACGGACCAGGCCAGGGCCTCCGCCCAGGAGTTCTCCTCCAGGATCAGGAGGGCGGGCTCCGCCTCCGAGGTGAGGGCCATCCTGGTGGAGGTGAATGCGGCGGTGGTGAGGGAGAGGCTCAGGGAAAACCTCCTCAACCTCGTCCAGAGGGCCACGAACGGGACCTACCACTCCCCCTCGGACGTTCCCCTCCTCGCCTCCCTCTCCTCGGAGCTGAGGGCCCTGGTCAACTCCAAGAACACCCTCTCCGAGCTGCGGGCCCTCGAAGCGGAAATAGCCCAGAGGGCCACCTCCACCTGGAGGGAGTACCTGACGGGCCTGCTATCCTCCATAGAGAACGAGAGGGTGATCATGAAGCACAACTCCCCCACCTCCTGGACCTACCTCGACAAGGAGAACGCCAGGGAGCTGGTGCTCTCCAAGGACTGGACCTACCTGAGGGAGCTCCACTTCGAGGGAACGGAGGAGCTGGAGGTTCCCGTGCTCGCCACCCTGAAGATGGCCCCCTCCGTCCTACCGGGCTCCACCGTGAACCTCTACGCCTACGATCTCCAGGCCAAAACCCTGAACCTGCTGGTGGGGAGGGCCACGGTGACGAGGATGATGAGCTCCGATGCCGCCCTCCGCTCCATCAGCTGGAGCAGGACCGCGGGTACCACCACCTCCTCCTACACCATGGACGTCTGGGAGACCCTGAAGGCAGCGGCCGGGGGCTCCACGGAGGCCGCGGCCGTGGACCTGAAGGACTACCTCTCCAAGGTCCTCACCTCCCTCCAGCAGAGCGGGGCGGGTGACCTGGACTTCACCATGGTCTACCTGGTGAGGGTTCCCAGGGAGGCCGGGGAGCTCATCCTCCAGTACGAGTTCTACCAGACCTCCTCCAAGGACGTGGTCCTGGCCCTGGTGCTCTGAGCTACCCTACTTTTATCCCCTGAAGGCAGGAAATAGAGGAGGGAATGGGGGAGAAGAAGGAGGGAAAGAGGAAGGAAATAGAGAGGCTCCTGAAGATCAAGGAGGAGCCCATAGGCGGAAAGGAGGTCCTCTCCCAGCTCCTGGGAGAGCCCTCCAAGCAGGCAGCCCCCCCGGCCGTCCCCAAGCCCCCCGCCGAGCAGAGGGAGGGGTTCGTCCTCTCCGCCGAGCTGAAGGGGAAGGTGGAGAAGGTACTGGACCGGTACGGTTCGGCCGAGATCCTGAAGCTGGAGGGGGATCCCCTTCCCCTCTACCGCCTCAGGATCCCCGAGCTCACGGAGAAGGAAAGGGAGCTGCTGGCCACCTGCAAGAGGAAGGCCGTGGAGGAGATCAAGGTGGACCCGGAGAGCATACCCGATCCCTCCGAGCGCCGGAGGGTCTTCATGCAGGAGCTCATGAAAATCCTGGAGAGGGAGAGCAAGGGGATGCGCCTGCCCTCCGCCAGGCTTAAGGAGCTCTCCGAAATGGCCTTCCACGACATGATCGGCTACGGCCCCCTGGATCTCCTCATCGCGGACGACAAGCTGGAGGACATCCTGGTGATAGGGGTGAACAAACCCGTGTACGTTTACCACAGCAGGTACGGGATGTGCTCCACCAACATCGTCTTCGAGGAGGAGGACACCATAAGGTACTACATAGACAAGATGGCCAGGCTGGTGGGGAGGAGGATAGACCACCAGATGCCCCTGCTGGACGCCCGCCTCCCCGACGGGAGCAGGATCAACGCCACCATCCCCCCCGTATCCCTGGAGGGACCCACCCTCTCCATCAGGAAGTTCAGGAGGGATCCCCTCACGGTGGTGGACCTCATGAACTTCGGCACCCTCTCACCCGAGGTGGGGGCCTTGCTGTGGCTGCTGGTCCACGGGCTGGACGTGAAGCCGGCCAACATCCTCTTCGCGGGGGGGACGGGGAGCGGCAAGACCACCCTCCTCAACTGCGCCACCACCTTCGTTCCAGATCACGAGAGGATCATCTCCATAGAGGACACGGCGGAGCTGCAGCTCCCCCACCGCCACTGGGTGAGGCTGGAATGCGTGCACCCGCACACCCACTTCCTGGACGGGAAGGGCGTCCTCAGGAGGGTGGGGGAGAGCTTTGAGGAGGAGGCCAGGAGGCACACGGGAGAGATCATCCTGTCCGGTCCCAACCTCTACCTCAGGGATCCCAACCCCCTCTCCTCGGTGCTGGCCACGGCGCTCCCCGACCTCAGGACCTTCCCCGACAGGCTCGAGCTCCTCGGCAGAACCCACCTGCCGGAGTACTGGGTTTCGATAAGAACGGCCGACGGGAGCAGGCTCAGGTTGACCCCCAACTCCCCCCTGCTGGCCCTCTCGAACGGGAGGAAGGTGGAGCTACCGGCGGAGAGGGTGAGGGTGGGGGACTACCTCCCGGTGCTCGCCTCCGTCAGCCTCCCCGGAGAGGAGGTGAGCGTGGACCCCAGGAAGTTCGCCGGCTGGAGGGTTCACGGGTCGCAGGCGGCCCCGGTTTTGCGGGGGATGGTGAGGAGGGCCCTGCTCAGGCTCGGCTGCACCGGCTCCGAGCTCGCGCGGAGGCTGGGAGTTTCGACCAGGACCCTGGAGGGCTACCTCCGCAGGAGGTCCAACCACGTTCCCCTCCTCCTGCTCCTCAGGCTGTCGGAGCTTCTGGGCGAAAACCTTCCCTCCTTCACCCGGTGGGTGGAGGGGAGGGGGAAACGGGTCTCCATCCCCGCCAAGCTGGACGAGCGGCTGGCCTATCTGGTGGGTGTGATCTCGGGGAACGGGAGCCTGGGGAGGCGCCGGGTCAGGATTTATCACGGCACGGAAACGAGGGCGCTGGGCCTGGCCAGGCGGGTCTTCGGCCTCACCCCGGAGCCCGCGACCCGGAAGAGGGGGGGAGGGACCTGCCACGTGCTGGACTCCGCTTTGGTCGCACGCTTCCTCCGCGAGTTCTTCGGCCTCCCGGTAGGCAGGGCAGGGGTCCTCAGGGTTCCCGAGGTCATCCAGGGGGCGAGGGAGAGCGTGATCGCGGCCTACCTGGCGGGGCTGGTGGACAGCGTTGGTCAGGTGGATCCCGAGAACGGTCGCATTCTCCTGAGCGCCTCGAGCGGGGAAGCCGTCCTGGGGGTGAGATACCTCCTCTGCAGGCTGGGGGTCTTCAGCAGGGTGCAGGGAAGGGATGGACGCGGGGCCGGTCCCGTCTACCGGATTTCGGTCAGCGGGGAGGATGCGAAGAGGCTGGCGGGGAAGCTTGAACCGTACGCGTG
>QNVD01000044.1 GCA_004347925.1 Hadesarchaea archaeon | reverse complement strand
ACAACTCTATGAGGAGAAACGAAAGGAATCTTTCTTTTTTGCTTTTGGCGGGCAAGGGGCTTCCCTTATACGTTTCGATCAGTTTTTTATAACCCCTTCGAAGGCTGGGTCCTCAAACCGGTGAGCGGTTCGGCGCGCCGGAGGTCAGGGCAGGCCTCCCGAACGCTCTTCCAGCTCGGTCATTATCTCCGCCACCTTCTCCGCGGTTTTCCTCACGCGCTCCACGCATTCCTTCAGCTTGTCTGGGGACCTCAGGAAGAGCATCACCTGGTTCATGTCAAACCAATCCGTTCCCGTGAGCTCCCTGCATGAGGTGGTCCCGTACTCGGCCTCAAACCACTTGACCAGCCTCTGGGCCGGATCGAAGGATTCCAGGAGACCCTCCAGCCCCTCTTCCATCTTCCTTCGCCCCACCCTCGTGCCGATGACCAGCAGGCCCCCCGTCAGCGCCCCGCAGGTCAGTCCGGAGTACATGCCTCCAGCCAGGGAGCCGGCCGCCCTGAACAGCAGATCGTCCTTCAGCCCCAGGGTCTCCTGGAAGGCCAGCAGCACGGCCTGGGAGCAACCGTGGAACTCCTCCTCATATTTTGAGGCCAGGACCCCCACTTTCCTCCTCAGTTCCTCCTGGGGCATCTCAACCTGGATGTGCGAGGCCCTAAAAGAACTTATCCACGTGTTGCCGGGGAGGGCGGATTTCGGGAGGACTTCGGGGATCCGGATCTCACAGGTAGCCCTTCTTGTGGAGGTACTCCGCCGCCAGCACCGCGCCCCTCGCCGCCCCCAGCTCGGTGTTGTGGGAGAGCACGGTGTACTGGAACCCCCTCTCCAGCTGGTTGGCCTCCACCCCTCCCACCACCGCCACCATACCCCTCTCCAGCAGCGAGTCGAACCTGGGCTGGGGTCGGTCCACCTCCTCCCTCACCACCACGGGCTGGGGCGGGGCGGAGGGGAGGCGGAGCCTCTGGGGCTCACCCCTGTAGCTCCTCCAGCTCTCCTTGAGCTCCTCCACGCTGGCCTCCCTGGAGAGAACCACGAAGACGGATTCGGTGTGCCCCTCCAGAACCGGAACCCTGTTGCACTTGCAGGCGATCCTGAAGCCCGCTGGGACCACCCTTCCCCCCTCCAGCCTCCCCAGCAGCCTCACCGTTTCCTTCCTCACCTTCTCCTCCTCCCCCTTGATGTAGGGAATCACGTTGCCCTCGAAGGTGAGGGGGGAGTACTCCTCCAGGGGCCCCGGGAGGGAGGTTCCCTGCCTCCTCCTCTGCTCCGCCCAGCGGGAAACGGCCTCGTAACCCGCCCCCGAGACCGCCTGCATGGAGGCCATGATCACCTCCTCCAGCCCGAAGGCATCGTAGAGGGGCTTAAGGGAGAGGGCCAGCCCTATGGTGGTGCAGTTGGGCTGGGGCACCACGAAGCCCCTCCACCCCCTCCTCCTCCTCTGCTCCTCGATCATGGGGGCCTGGGACTCGTTGACGGAAGGGAGGTAGGTGAAGCTGTCCTCGAAGTAGCGGAAGGCGGAGGCCGTGCTCACCACCGGCTTCTCCCTGGCCACCCTGCCCTCCACCTCCAGCGCCACCTCGGAGGGAAGGGCGGAGAAGAAGAAGGAGACCCTCCCCCCTATCTCCTCCAGGTCCTTCACCTCCATCTCTAGGATCTCCTTCTTGGGCTCCTGCGAGTAGAACCACCTGGAGTCCTCCCTCCCGTACCGGAGGGCCTCCCCGTAGGTTTTCCCCGCCGACCTCGAGGAGGCGTAGAGCTCCTCCACCCTGAACCAGGGATGGTCCTGCAGGCTGAGGATGAACTTCTGCCCCACCTCTCCGGTGGCCCCGAGGATGCCCACGGACCTCATCCCTCTCCCCTCTCCCCCCCCGAAAATTAAACCGTTTTCACGGGGTGCTCACTCGAACTCGATGGTGGCCGGCGGCTTGGGGGTGAGGTCGTACAGGACCCTGGAGACCCCGGGTACCTCAGAGGTGAGCCTGTGGGTGAGCCTGCGCAGGAGGTCCCAGGGGAGGGGGAGGGGCTCGGCCCTCATGGCGTCCTCAGAGGCCACCACCCGCACCACCAGGATGGCGCCGTATCTCCTCTCCCCCTTCTCGGAGACCCCCGTGGCCCTGTCCGAGAGGAGGACGGCGAAAGCCTGGAAGCATGGCTGATCCCTGGTCTCCTCCTCCACTATCCTCGTGGCCTTCCTCACCAGCTCCACCCTCTCCGGCGTGACCTCCCCCAGGACCCTCACCGAGAGGCCTGGACCGGGGAAGGGGCGGCGCTCGCTCACCTCCGGGGGAAGCCCCAGGAAGCGGGCCACCTCCCTGACCTGGGGCTTGTAGAGGTCCTTGAGGGGCTCCAGCACCCTGTACCCGTACCTCACCATCGGGTCTATCCCCACCTGCTCCAGAACGTTGTGCTGGGTCTTCACCCCTCCCCTCGTCTCCACCACATCCGCCGCTATGGTCCCCTGCAGGAGCACCTTCACCCCCAGCTCCCCGGCGACCCTGGAGAGGCAGGAGTAGAAGGTTTCCCTGAAGGCCTTCCTCTTCTCCTCCGGATCGGTCTTCCCCCTCAGGGCGGAGAAGAACTCCCCCTCCACCTCCCTTCTCTCCACCCTGATGCCCAGCTTCTCCAGCGTTTTGGACACGGCCTCGCCCTCCCCCTCCCTCATGAAGCCCGTGTTCAGGAAGACCACCTTGAGCCTCTCCCCCACCGCCCTGTGGCCCAGGACGGCCGTGACCATGCTGTCCACCCCTCCCGAGACCGCCGCCAGGGCCCTCTCCCTCCCGATGGCCTCCTTCAGCCAGGCCACCTTCTGGTTCACGAAGGAGGCGGGGTCGAACATCACCACCCTCCTCCCCTCCCCTTATAGCCTTTTTTCATAACTTTTCATATTCGGGGCTCCAGAAGGGAACTCACACCAGCTTCTACCGGGAGGAACTTCATTCCGCGTGCTTCTTGAACCAAAGCCTCTTTCGCCCTCTTCCCTCAACACGATCGGGCGGGCCTGTAGAGGAAACCGTAGCACCCCCTCCGCCGCTGAGAAGGCTTCTCCAGTGTAAAGGATGGGCAGGGGGCTTAATCCGTCGCGCCCCCCGATCCTCGCATCTATTTATCCGGTCTCCCCCCACTCGAAAGATGCCCCGCAGGAAGTACGGAAGGATGGTCAAGCCCCTCCCTTCCCCTCCTCCCCCCGAGAAGTGCAGGTTCTGCAGGATGGGGGTGAGGTGTCCCTATCACGGCTCCGGGGGGTGAGGGGCTCGAAGTGGGGGCACCCCCGCGCTATCTCCCCCATCCTCATGAAGAGCACGTGGTCCAGGGAGGAATCCCTCCCCCAGCCGCAGCAGGGGGAGGGCCTCTCCAGCAGGGGCTCGGGGAGGTCCAGCTTTCCCCTCACGGCGCACCTGTAGTTCACCCTCTCGAGCCACCTGCACTCCCAGCAGCTACGCATCCCTGAGACCCAGCACGTCCTCCATTCCCAGGATCTCCCCCGGCCTTCCCCTCTCCACCACGAACCTCACGGCCTTCAGCACCCCCTCCGCGAAGGCCTCCCTCCCGTGGGCCCGGTGGGTAAGCTCTATCCTCTCCCCGGGCCCGGCGAAGATCACC
>QNVD01000043.1 GCA_004347925.1 Hadesarchaea archaeon | reverse complement strand
GATCCTCCCCCTCCAGGAGAGGAACTTCTTCCTGGGCATAGTCCCCAACCCGGCCCATTCACCCAACAGCACCTTTGAGGATCTAACCAGGGCCTACGGGGAGGCGGGAAGGATAGCGGAGATAGGCATGGTCTGGGTGGAGAAGCAGGGGATAGGGGAAGCCGACCTCCTCAAACAGAACAGGGTCATAACGGCTCTGAGGGTCTACGGACTGAAACCGCTGGTGACCCTCAACTTCGCCACCGTAAAGCAGGGGCCGGGGGGGGCTGAAGTACGTGATAGATGCCCCGGAGGGCATAACACCCAGCCTGTCGGATCCGGGGTTCAGGGAGGCCTGGATCGAGGAGGCAAGGAGCCTCGCCGAGGAGTTCACTCCCGAGTATCTCTCCCTGGGAAACGAGGTGAACGATTACTTTCTCCTTCACCCCTCCGACCTCGAGCCCTACCTCTCCCTGGTGAGCGAGGCCTACTCCGCCGTGAAGCTGGTCTCCCCTAAGACCAAGGTTCTGGTGGTTCTCTCCTACAACCACCTCCTTCAGGAAAACCAGTGGGATCTCCTAACCCTCCTCGAAAACAGGGTGGACCTGATAGGGCTCACCACCTACCCCTACCAGGTCTTCGCCTCCCCCGAGGACCTCCCGCAGGATTACTACCTCAGGCTGAGCCGGTACACCCGGAAGCCCCTGGCCTTCACGGAGATAGGCTGGAGCTCCTCCGGGACCTCCGGCGAAAACGAGCAGGCCAGGTTCCTGCTGAGGTTCCTGGAGCTGACGAAGGGCATGGAGCTGGAGATGGTGAACTGGCTCTTCCTCCACGACACCACCCTCACCGGGATTCCGGCCTACATAGCCCACCCGGACACGGGCACGGTGGCGCTGAAGAGGGTGGACGGCTCCGAGAAGGAAGTCTACCGGATCTGGAAAGCCCTCAAGGAGCTCAAGGGATCGGGCTGAGGAAAGAACCGTACCCCCTTTATTCCCCCCCACCTGCCCAGTTCCCCGATGAGGAGGCTCCTGGTGCTGGGTTTGCTCCCGCTCCTGCTCCTCCCCCTCGCGCTGAGGGGAAGGGGGGGAACCCCCTTCCACTTCTCGGCGGAGGTGGTGAAGGTGATAGACGGCGACACGCTGGAGGTGAGGATCCTGGAGAGCCGGGGCTGGCCCGCGCCGGGGAGGGTGGAGAAGCTGAGGCTGGCCGGCGTGGACGCCTTCGAGCTCTCCGAGGCCAGGGGGGTCCTGGCCAGGGCCCTGGTGGATTCCCTCTGCCCCCCGGGGGAGAGGATCTACGGCAGGCTGAAGCCGGGGAGGGCCAGGGATCCCTACGGCAGGATCCTGGCCCGCGTTTACCTGAGGAGGGGGAAAGGCTGGGTGGACCTGGGGGAGGAGCTGCTCGAGAGGAAGCTCGCCAGGAGATGGGAGGATTAGGAGCGCCTGCTGGCCAGGCGGACGTCCTCGTCCCTAACGGTCCTCCTCCCCGCGTGCTCGGCCAGCTTCACCGCCTCCGAGGCCACGGAGAGGGCGTACTCCTCCAGCACCTCGGCCAGGGCCTTGGCCGCATCCTCGCTCACCCTCTTCGCCCCGGCCTTCCTCATCAGCCTGTCAGCCGTAGCCAGAGGAATCTCCATCCTCACCACTCCTTTTCATCGTCTTTGCCCCTTATTAAGCTTCTTTTTCCCCGAAAAAGGGCCTTTTCTACCTCCCGGGGCTCAGGAGGAGGTCCAGCACCACATGGTAGATCCCCGGGCCGTAGGACCTCACCAGGCGTTTTTCCATCACCCTCAGGCTCCAGCCCCTCCCCCCCACCTCCCTCTCCAGGAACCTGAGGGAGGGGGAGAAGGGGTCGGGATCCTCCCCCACGTCGTAGAAGTGCACCACCCCGCCCTCCTCCTTCAGGGCCTCCAGGGCCGTGCCCACGAACTGCCTGGCGGCCTCGGGAAGGGGCATGAGCACCCTGTCCGCCTTTCCCCGGAGCTGGGAGGCCACCACCTCCCTGGCGTCGCCCAGGAAGGGGAAAACCCTGTCCCCCACCCTGTTGATCCTGATGTTCTCGCACATCATCCTGAAGGCTTCGGGGTTCTTGTCTATCGAGTATATCCTCCTCGCCCCGGAGTGCCTGGCCATCACGATGGAGTAGCACCCCACCCCGGCGAACAGGTTGGTGACCTCCTCCCCCTCCCTCACCTGCCTGGCTATCCTCATCCTCTCGTGGGCCAGCCGGGGGGAGAAGTACACCTTTTCCAGGTCCACCCTGAACACGCATCCGCTCTCCCTGTGGAGGGTCTCCGTTCTGGGCTTACCCGCCACCACCTCCAGCCTCCTGGTCCTGAACTCCCCGCTGACCGGTGAGACCTGCAGGAGCACCGTGCGGAGGTGGCGGTGAACCCTGAGCAGGGCCTCCCCTATCTCCCGCTTCTTCGGGAGGAGTTCCGGGGGGAGCCTCAGGATCCCTATGTCCCCCACCAGATCGAAGGCTCTCAGCTTGGCCAGCTCCTCCCGGCTCAGGATTCCCTCCAGCTCCTCCCTCAGGCTCCCCATCCCCCTCCCTTCTCCTCCCTCCCCAAAAGGCTTGACCGGGGAAGCAGGGCTAAATAGGGGGGAGGAAAAGGGGGGAAGTGGAAAGAATCCCCTGGGATGCCTCCCAGCTGCGCAGGGTGAGGGAGCACCCCTGCTTCGATGCGAGGGCGCTCCATCTCTTCGGCAGGGTCCATCTCCCGGTGGCCCCCAGGTGCAACCTCCAGTGCAACTACTGCGTCAGGAGGTTCGACTGCGTGAACGAGTCCAGGCCCGGGGTGACCAGCAGGGTGCTCTCCCCCGGGCAGGCCCTCAGGAGGCTGGAGGAGGTGGTGAAGAGGCACCCCTGGATAAAGGTGGTGGCGGTGGCGGGACCGGGGGAGCCCCTCTTCAACGAGGAGACCTTCGAGACCTTCAGGCTGGTGAGGAAGAGGTTCCCACGCCTGCACCGCTGCCTCAGCACCAACGGCCTGCTCCTCCCCGACAGGATGGAGGAGCTGGAGGAGGTGGGGATAGGGACCCTGACGGTGACCATCAACGCGGTGGACCCGAAGGTGGGGGAGAAGATCTACTCCTCCGTCCTCTACCGGGGGAGGACCTACCGGGGGAGGGAGGGGGCGGAGCTCCTGATAAGGAACCAGCTCAGGGGGACGGAGGAGGCCGTGAGGAGGGGGATGGTGGTGAAGGTGAACACGGTGATCATCCCCACCGTCAACGACAGGCACGTGGTGGAGGTGGCCAAGAGGGTGGGGAGGATGGGGGTGTACAGGCAGAACCTCATCCCCCTCATCCCCCAGTTCAGGTTCTCCCACCTCTCCCCGCCCTCCCCGGAGGAGAAGGCCAGGCTCCAGCGCCTCTGCTCCAGGTACGTTCCCCAGATGGTGCACTGCAGGCAGTGCAGGGCGGACGCGGTGGGCAAACTGGGAAAAGACCTGAAGTGCTACATGAAGTGATGCAGGGGCCCTTGCAGGAAAGGCTTCAGGGGTTCAGGGAGCTGTACGAGAGGCAGGGGTACAGGCTGGTGGGGAGGAACAGCGCGGTGAAGGTCTGCCTCTGGACCAGGAGGAGCCTGCTGGGCAGGGGGGAGTGCTACAAGGCCAGGTTCTACGGGA
>QNVD01000042.1 GCA_004347925.1 Hadesarchaea archaeon | reverse complement strand
TTCGGTTCATTTCACCCCAGATCTGCCCCGCCGGGGCAGAAAACGGGAGGAATTCTATTCCCTAACTTTTTGCGGAGTTACGGTTTATAAAGATCTTCACGCCGGGGTTTTCCCCCAACCCGTTCCCAGGGCGGCCGGCCCTGGTGAGGTGTGGGCGGAGCCGAGGTCAGGCGGGAAACCGGTTGAGGTCCAAGCTCCCCCGGGCTGGATCACGGGATTCCCGGAACTTTTTTCCTCCACCCCTTTTATGGGGCCGCCGAGGAGCTGAACCGGAGGTGAAGGATGAGGTGCATCCTCAGGAGGCTGGGGAGCGGAGGGGACGAGCTCCAGGTGACGGACGAGAGGGGTCTGGAGAGGGAGCTGCGGAGGCTGGAGGGAAGCTGCTTCGTGGCCCTGTGCGTGCAGGGGATCGCCAGGATGGTGGGGGACGACCCGGAGCAGGTGATGGAGTGCGTGCGCCAGGAGGCCCTCAGGGGGACCCGGGAGCTCGAGGCCATCCTCCTCCCCCGCGTGCAGGGGGGCTAGCCCTGCAGGCCGAGATCTCGGTCAGGGCCGACCAGCTCAGCAGGCTCAAGGCCCTCCAGCTGGAGAGGGTGCTGGAGACGCTCAGGGAGGTGGGGGGCACGGCCTCCCTCGTCCTCAGGATGGAGGGGGAGAGGAAGGTCGTGAGGCCCGACCTGAGCCCCGAGAACCTGGACTCCGGGCTCTTCCAGCTGGAGAGGCGCTCCCTGACGCTGGGGGAGCTGGAGGTGAGGGGGGGAAGGCCCTACCTCTACGGCAGGGAGGCGGACCTCCCCCTCCTGAGGTCCTGGATGGAGGCCTGCGCGGCGGAGATGTGGAGGGGGGAGGGGCTCACCCAGGAGCGCGCCAGGGAGCTGGCCGAGGTCCTCCTCTCCCACCGGGAGCGGGCGGAGGGGAGGGCCCTGCGGGCGGTGAGGGAGGTGCTGGGGCAGGAGGTGGCGGACCAGCTCCTCAGGGAGGGGAGGGTGAGGGTGAGGTCCTCCACCGGGGAGGAGTACGTGATCACGGAGGAGGGGGAGGTCTACTCCGCAGGGGGAAGGAGGTGCTGCGTTCAGGTGGAGGGGGAAGGGAGGCTGCCCAAGTACGACCGCTTCCTCGCCGTCTACCTCACCGTCAGGGACAGGCCCGAGAAGATCTCCACCCTGAGGCCCCACCCCGAGATGGTCGAGGAGCTCACCAGGCGCGCCCGCATGCTCATGGCGGAGCTGGAGTGCCTGGTCGAGAGGCTGCACCTGGGGTGGGAGGAGCGGGTGGAGATTCCCCCCTTCCTCCTGGGGTCCGGCACCTGAAGCCCGGGAGGGATAAGCTTCGGTGGGGGAGAGCCAGAGAAGATGGATAATTGATGATCATTGAGAAAGTGAGCTGGTGATGGTAACAGTTTAAGTTAACAAAAAGAGCTAAAAAAGGTGGTTAAGGAGTAAAATTAACAAAAAAAATGAGCTTTTTTGCCACCAGGGTCAAAAATTTTCCCCCAATCCTAAAAAACTCCGGGAGATAAGGGTTATCCGATGGTGACGGAGGAGCAGCGGAGGTTCGTGGAGGAGGCCAGGTTCGAGCCGGCGAGCCTGGAGAGGCTCAGGGGCCTCCCCTCCGTGAGGGCCAAGCTGGAGCGCCTCATAGGGATGCTCCGGAGGTACCAGGAGCTCTCGAGGGAGTGCAGGCTCCCCGCCGGCGCCCTCTTCTGCGGCCCCCCCGGCATGGGGAAGACCCTCTCCGCCAGGATCCTGGCCACGGAGAGCGGGGCCCTGCTGGTGGACGCCACCCTCTTCCCCAGGTCGGAGGAGGGCTGGAGCCCCAACGACGTGGTCTCCCTCTTCTCCCTGGCCAGGGAGGCCTACCGCCGGAAGGGGAGGGTGGTCCTCCTGCACTTCGAGGAGATCTCCGACCTGTGCGGGGCGGACGGGGAGGAGGGCAGGGAGGTGAGGACGGCCCTGCTCTCCGAGCTGGACGGGATGGGGGAGGTGGTGGAGGGGGCCCACTACCAGGCCCTCCTGGAGGGGAGGAGGGAGATAGGGAAGGGGCACCTCATCTCCAGCCTCCTCCCCAGGATCCTGGGCAGCGTCCAGGGGGCCTGGTCCTCGCAGCAGGAGCGGTGGGTGGCCTGCGTGCACGAGGCCGGGCACGCGGCGGTGGCCAGGGCCCTGGGCGTGGGGGTGAGGCTGGTGGTGGTCCCGAGGGAGCACTACCGGAGGGGGATCACCCTGCTGGACTACGGTCCCGGCCCCCATCCCCGGGGATCGAACGAGCTCAGGATGTGCATAGGGCTGGCCGGGAAGGCCGCGGAGGAGCTGGTCTTCGGGGAGCCCACCCTGGACGAGCCCCTGGACGTGGGCTGGGTCACCAAGCTCTCGCTGGACCACTTCGCCAAGCACTCCCCCGACACCAACTACTGCACCCTGGACCTGGCGATCGAGCTGGACCCCCTCGACCCGGACTTCTCCGTCCTCAGGCCCGCCCCCGAGGCGGAGAGGGCAGAGATCTACTCCAGGGCCAGGCAGCTCAGGGCCTCCTGCCTGGAGAGGGCTAGGAGGATCCTCCGGGAGGTGGGAGGGGAGGGGGTGGAGGGGCTGGCCAGGGAGCTCTGGGAGAGGGAGTTCCTTTTCGGGGGGGAGGTGGAAGGCATCCTCTCCCCGTGGCTGGCGAGGCGGGCCCCGGAGGAGACCCCTAGGACTCCTCCTCTTCCTCCCCCGATCCCAGGAGCTCAAGCACCTCGATCATCCTATCGATGAAGGGCAGGTCCTTCAGGGCCTTCTCGCTGGGGAGGTACCTGACGTGGCCCTCCCCGTCCTCCCAGCTCTCCACCCACCCCAGGAGCTCCAGCCTCCTCACCATCCCCCTGACCCTGTCCCTCCTCTGGCTGGAGGGGAGGAGGTTGATCAGGGAGTAGAGGCTGAAGGGCTCGGGGGGATGCTCCGCGTACCGGCTCAGCATGCCCCTGAGGAGGCGCAGGGCCGAGAGGGCGAAGGGGTGGTTCCTCTTCCCCATCCCCACCACATCCCCCACTGGACCTCCGGGCTTTTAAAGTTTAGGGTTTACCTAACCGTTTGAGAAAGCCTAATAAAATGGTTAGAAAAAGCCTAATAAAGCGGGGGAGAAAGGGGGAGGGTGCCCGAGATAGACCCGCTGGCCAGCGTGGGCTGCTCGGAGGTCTTCTTCCAGCTCCTGCTGGGCAGGAAGACCCCCAAGGAGATCTCGGAGAGGCTGAGGACCTCCCCCCCCACCGTGGTGGAGCACCTGCGGAGGCTACAGGGGCTGGGGGTGGTGAGGCTGGGGAGGAAGGAGGGGAAGTTCCAGCCCTACGAGGTGGACTGGGAGGGCTTCGCCAGGGAGGTGCTCAGGCGAGCCTACACCCCGGGGATCCTGGAGCGCCTGAACCCCGGGAAGGCCGGGAGGCTGAGGGAGATCCTGGAGGGGGTGGGGAGGGAGGAGGCCTTCCTGGAGCTCCTGCGCTCCTACTTCTCCGGGCTGGCCAGGGAGATGGAGGAGGGGAGGTACCCCAGGAGGACGGTCTGGGGTGCCATCTACTCCCTGGAGGAGTCGCTGGACGAGGCCACGAGGGTGAGGGCGGGGGGGAGGGCGGGGAGGCTGATCAGGCTGCTGGGG
>QNVD01000041.1 GCA_004347925.1 Hadesarchaea archaeon | reverse complement strand
ATGTGGGGATGAACTACGTGGGGGGGAGGCTGATGGGGGACGCGGACTTCGAGGGGGTGAGCAGGAAGGCCTCCCACCTGACGCCCGTGCCGGGGGGTGTGGGGCCCATGACGAGGGCCATGCTCCTCTACAACACCCTGCTGGCCTGCGAGGGGGGAGGGGAGTGAGCCTCTACCGCTCCCTGGGGGTGGACGCCGGGAAGGAGGGGACGGAGCTCTTCCTCCCCCTCCTGGAGGCTGACCTGAGGCCCTTCTGCCCGGTGGGGAGAAGGGGTGGGGGGGAGGGGGTGGTCCTGCACACGGACGGAGCGGGGAGCAAGCCCCAGCAGAGCTACCTGCACTGGAGGGAGACGGGTGATCCCTCCTGGTTCCAGGGGCTCGCCCAGGACGTTCTGGCCATGAACCTGGACGATGTGGTGTGCGTGGGCCCCTTCCGGCCCCTGGCCTTCGTGGACTACCTGGCCGTGAACTCCCGCCTCCTGCCCAAGCGGGAGCTCCTCTCCTCCCTGGCCAGGGGCTTCGGGAAGGTCCTGAGGGGCCTCGGGGAGCTGGGGATCAGGGTGCCCTTCCTGGGAGGGGAGACGGCCGATCTTCCGGATCAGCTCAGGACCCTGGACCTCTCCGGGGCGCTGGCGGCGCTGGTGAGGCTCTCGGAGGTGAGGAGGGGGGAGGGGGTGAGGGAGGGGGACCTGATAGTGGGCCTCAGGAGCGGGGGGAAGACCAGGTACGAGAGGAGGGAGAACAGCGGCCTGATGTGCAACGGGGTAACGCTGGCCAGGCACGTGCTCATGTCCAGCGAGTACACCAGGAGGTACCCGGAGCTGGGAGGGGGGAGGGGATACCGGGGGAGGTTCAGGTTCGATGACTACTCCGACGAGCTGGGCATGACCGTGGGGGAGGCCCTCCTCTCCCCCACCCGCCTCTTCTCCCCCGTGGTGCTGAGGATCCTGAAGAGGGTGGGGGAGGGGGTGAGGGCCATGGTGCACAACACCGGAGGGGGGCTGACCAAGAGCCTGAGGGTGGGGAGGAACGTGGTTTACGTGAAGGACAGCCTCCCCGAGCCCGATCCCCTCTTCCTCCTCGTGCAGAGGGAGGGGAGGGTGGAGTGGAGGGAGATGTACCAGGTGTTCAACATGGGGGTGGGCTTCGAGCTGGTGGTGGACCCGGAGGAGGCGGAGGAGGTGGTGAGGATCTCGGAGGGCTTCGGGCTTGGGGCGGGCGTGATAGGGAGGTGCGAGAGGGGTAGGGGGAGGAACAGGGTGATCATAAAGAGCCGGTGGGGGAAGTTCGAGTACGGGTGAGGGAATGAGGTACCTGAGCAGGGTGGAGGTGAGGCTGAAGCCGGGATACCTGGATCCCGAGGGGGAGAGCACCGGGAGGGCCCTGAGGGACCTGGGGTACAGGGTCTCCAGGGTGGGGGTGATCAAGGTATACGAGCTGGAGCTCTCGGCCTCCAGCCTGGAGGAGGCCAGGAGGCTCACGGAGGAGATGTGCAGGAGGCTCCTCTCCAATCCGGTGAAGGACGACTACTCCTTCGAGGTGAGGGAGCTGGGGAAGGGCAGGAGGTGAGGGGCTGGGAGAGCTCTACCGGAGGCTCCCTCTCCCCTTCGAGGTCTTCGAGGTGGACCTGCTGGGGGCGGGGAGGGAGGAGCTGCTGAGGATAAGCCGGGAGATGGGCCTGGCCATGAGCCTAAGGGAGATGGAGGAGTGCAGGAGGTACTTCTCCAGGAGGGGGAGGAACCCCACCGACGTGGAGCTCCAGGGCATAGCCCAGACCTGGTCGGAGCACTGCTACCACAAGACCTTCAAGGGGGTGGTGAGGGTGGGGAGGAGGAGGGTGAGGCTCTTCCGGGACTACATAGCCAGGGTCACGGAGGAGCTCTCCCCTCCCTGGTGCGTCTCCGTCTTCAGGGACAACGCCGGCATCGTGGAGTTCGAGGGGGAGTACGCCATAGCCGCCAAGGTGGAGACCCACAACCATCCCTCGGCCATCGAGCCCTTCGGAGGGGCGGCCACGGGGGTGGGAGGGGTGATAAGGGACATCCTGGGCGTCTGGGCCGAGCCCATAGCCTGCCTGGACGTGCTGGGCTTCGGCCCCCTCAACTTCCCCCACGAGAGGCTTCCCCCGGGGGTCAAGCACCCCCGCTACATCTACAGGGGGGTGGTGGCGGGGATAGGGGCCTACGGCAACAACATGGGCATCCCCACCGTGGCGGGTGCCATATACTTCGACGAGAGCTACGTGGGGAACCCGGTGGTCTACTGCGGGTGCGTGGGGCTCCTCCGCCTCCGGGAGTACGTGAAGAGGACGAGGCCGGGGGACTTCCTGGTGCTGGCCGGGGGAAGGACGGGAAGGGACGGCATCCACGGGGTCACCTTCGCCTCCCTGGAGCTCTCGGAGGAGTCGGAGGAGGTCTCCAGACCGGCCGTCCAGATCCCCGATCCCATGGAGGAGGAGAAGCTGAGGAGGGGGATCCTGGAGGTGGGGAGGAGGAGGCTGGCCAGCTCCATCACCGACCTGGGGGGAGGGGGGATCTCCTGCGCCTGCGGGGAGATGGCCAGGGAGGCGGGTTGCGGGCTGGAGGTCTGGCTGGAGAGGGTTCCCCTCAAGTGCGAGATGAGGCCCTGGGAGATCTGGGTCTCGGAGTCCCAGGAGAGGATGGCCCTGAGCGTCCCCCCGGAGAACCTGGAGGAGGTTCTGGGGATCTTCGAGGAGGAGGGGGTGGAGGCCGTTCCGCTGGGGAGGTTCGGGAGGAGGGGTCCCCTCCGGGTCCTCTACTCCGGCCACAGGGTGGCGGAGCTGGACCTGGACTTCCTCTTCTCCCCCCCCGAGGTGGAGAGGAGGGCCAGGTGGAGGGCCCCGCGGCTGGAGGAGCCCAGCTTCTCCCCTCCCGATCCCAAGAAGACCCTGCTCAGGCTCCTCTCCTCCCCCAACGTGAGCAGCAGGGAGGAGGTGATCAGGACCTACGACCACGAGGTTCAGGGGAGGACGGTCCTTAAGCCCCTTCAAGGGGAGCGCGGGGGACCCAACGACGGGGTGGTTCTCAAGCCCCTCAGGGGCTCCTGGAGGGGGGTGGTGCTCTCCTGCGGGCTGAAGCCCAGGTACGGCAGGATAGACCCCTTCTGGATGGCAGCCTCCGCCCTGGAGGAGGCCGTGAGGAACAACGCGGCCGTGGGGGGGAGGAGGGTGGCCCTGCTGGACAACTTCGTCTGGGGGAGCCCCGAGAAGGAGGAGCAGCTGGGCTCCCTGGTCAGGGCCTGCGAGGCCTGCTACCTCTTCGCCAAGGGGCTGGGCACCCCCTTCATCTCCGGGAAGGACAGCCTGTACAACGAGTCCGTGCTCGGTCCCGTCACCCCCACCCTCCTCTTCACCGCGGTGGGGCTGATACCCGACGTCAGGAGGGCGGTCTCGGTGGAGCTGAAGAGGGAGGGGGACCCCCTCTACCTCCTGGGCCTCACCTACCCGGAGCTGGGGGGCTCCGAGTACTACGCCCTGCTGGGCCACCTGGGGAGGAGCGTGCCCAGGGTGAGGCTGGGGGAGGCCAGGAGGAACCTGGAGATCGTGAGGGAGGCGGTGGACCGGGGGCTGGTGAGGGCCTGCCACGACCTCTCGGAGGGTGGGCTGGGGGTGGCGCTGGCCGAGATGGTG
>QNVD01000040.1 GCA_004347925.1 Hadesarchaea archaeon | reverse complement strand
GGGATAGAGCAGCTGGAGACTCACGCCAGGAGGCTGGGGGTGGAGCTGGTGAAGCAGAGGCAGGGGGCGGACGCCGCCGCGGTGGCCTACGACGCCATCTCCCACGCCAGGGCCAGGGGCTTCCACGTGGTCCTGGTGGACACGGCGGGGAGGATGCAGACCGATCGGGACCTGATGGACGAGATGAGGAAGATCGTGAGGGTTACCCAGCCGGACCTCAGGATCTTCGTGGGGGATGCCCTCACCGGGAACGATGCCGTGGAGCAGGCCAGGTCCTTCAACCAGGAGGTGGGAATAGACGGCTCCATCCTCTGCAAGATGGATGCCGATGCCCGAGGGGGGGCGGCCCTCTCCATCACCTACGTCACGGGCAAGCCCATCCTCTTCCTGGGAACGGGGCAGGCTTATGAGGACCTGGTGGAGTTCAAACCCGAGCTGATCCTCAGATCCCTCCTGGAGGAGGACTGAGGTCCCTCAGCCCCCCTCCTCCTCCAGCTCCCTCAGCCTCTCCCTGTAAACCTCCTTCAGCCTCCTCCACTCCTCCTCCGAGATCTTCCCCTCCCTCCTGAAGGTGTCGAGCCTCTCCATCATCCTCCTTATCCCCTCCGCCCTTGAGACCCTCCTCTCCACCCGGGCCCGGGGGGGCCTCCCCCTCCTCACCCCCCTCGAGAGGAGGAGGTGGAGGAGGGAGAACCAGCCCAGGAAGAGGAGGAGGGTGGAGAGGGCCGAGGTAGCCTCCTCCCCCCAAAAGAACCTCAGGGAGAGGGAGGCGTTGTTCAGGCCGTGCATGAGGATGGTGGGAACCAGGTTGCCGGTCTTGGCGTAGACCGCTCCCATCCAGACGAAGAAGAGGAAGGCCGAGCCGAACATGGTGAGGCCCGAGGGGCCCAGGTCCAGGTACCAGAGGTGGGAGAGGGAGTGGAGGGCGGAGCTCAGGAGGACGGCCCTGGCGACCCCCAGGGGGAGGAGCTCCCTCAGGATGAAGCCCCTGAAGACCACCTCCTCCGTCAGGGCCACGGGGAAGAAGGAGGCCAGCGCGAAGTAGGCGAAGTACCAGGGGGGGAACTGCTCCTTCATCCTCTCGAAGACCTCCTCCCCGGGGTCCTTCCCCACCAGCCTGGCCGCCGTCTCCCCGTAGATCCCCAGCAGGATGGAGAAGAGCAGGAAGAGGGCGAAGAGCCAGGTGAGGCCGGGCAGGAGGCCCCTCCTCCTCACGCCGGCGGAGGACCAGAAGCCTTCCCTCCTGGTGAGGTGGAAGACCAGCAGGAGGGGGAGGAGGTAGCCCAGCCAGTCCCCCAGCAGGGAGAGGGCGAGGCCTCCCCTCCCCAGCCAGCCTGAGATCCCCATGCCCGCGAAGCAGGCGGACCAGACCGCCAGCACCGCCCCCGGGCGCTTAATCCCTCCCACGCAGCCCCTCCAGCCTCTCCCTGAGGATCCTCACCACCTCCCTGGGATCGGCCCTCCCCCCGCTGGCCCCCACCACCTTTCCCGTCAGGAAGTTCAGGGCCTCCTTCCTCCCCCCCAGGTAGTCCTGCACGGCCTCCCGGTTCTCCTCCAGCACCCTTCCCACCAGCTCCTCCAGCTCCCCCTCCCGCAGGGGGGAGAGCCCCAGCCTCAGGAGGATCCTCTCGGGGTCCTCCGGCCTCCTGACCAGCTCCCTCAGGACGAGTTCCCCCTGCTCCCTGGAGATCCTCCCCGACTCCACCATCTTGAGGAGGGAGAGGAGCTGCCCCGCCGAGAAACCCACCTCACCCGCCCTCAGCCCCAGGTAGTTGAGCACCTTCTTCAGCTTGGTCCTGAACCAGTCGGCGGCGAGGAGGGGATCCACCTCCCCCGCCACCCTCTCGAAGAGGTCCGCCAGCTCCCTCTCGCTCGTGATCACCCTGGCGGCCTGGAGGGGTATGCCGTACCTCTCCACCAGCCTCCTCTCCCTGAGGTGGGGGGGCTCCACCATCCTCCTCCTCACCTCCTCCACCAGCTCCTCCCCCAGCAGGATGGGGGGGAGATCGGGGTCGGGGATGTACCGGTAGTCCTCCTCCAGCTCCTTGGCCCTCATGGGGACGGTGATCATCTGGCTCTCCAGGTAGGCCCTGGTCTCCCTGCTCACCCCCTGCCCCCTCCTGAGCCTCTCCGCCTGTCGCTGGAGCTCGAACTTCAGGGCCCTGTAGGCCCCCTTCACCGAGTTGATGTTCTTCACCTCCACCCTCCCTCCCCCCTCCAGGCTCACGTTCACGTCCGCCCTCATCGCCCCCCCCGCCTCGGGCCTCACCCTCCCCGTGTACTCCAGCACCCTGGTGAGGAGGCGGAGGAAGCGCCTGGCCTCCTCCGGGGAGCGGAGGTCGGGCTCCGTCACGATCTCCACCAGCGGGATGCCGGAGCGGTTGAAGTCCACGGTTCCCGAGACGGGATCGTACTGCCCCGGGTCCTCCTCCAGGTGGACCTCCCTTATCCTCACCCCCTCCAGCACCCCCTCCACCGCCAGGGGGACGCTGGTGCGCTGGTAGCCGCTGGGGAGATCGGGGTAGTCGTAGTGCTTTCGGAGGATGTGGAGGGGCTCCCCGGTTCTTACCCTGCACCCCAGCATGAGGGAGATCTCCACCGCCGCCTCCACCGCCGCTCTGTTGGGCCTCATGGGCTTGGCCCCCGGCATGCCCGTGCAGATGGGGCAGACGTTGGTGTTGGGTGGAACCTCCGCGTAGTTGGTGGGGCAGTCGCAGTACAGCTTCCTCTCCGTCCTCAGCTGGAGGTGCACCTCGAAGCCTATCTTCACTTCCATGCCTCCGCCTCCAGCGCCCTCATCACCCTCAGGACCTTCTCCTCCCCGAGGGGAGGGCCCTGCACCTGGATCCCCACCGGGATCCCCCCCACCTCCCCTGCCTTCACCACCCCGGCGCAGATGCCCGCCAGGTTGGCGGGGACGGTGAGGTAGTCGTAGGCGTACATCTCCAGGGGGGAGAGCTTCTCCCCCAGCCGGTGGGGGAGCTTGGGCACGGTGGGGCCCACCAGCACCTCCACCCTCTCCAGGGCCGAGGACAGCTCCCTCCTTATCAGGGCCCTGAGCTGCAGGGCCCTCTCGTAATATTTCCCCCGGTACTCCCTCCTGCTTATGTAGCTCCCTATGGCTATCCTCCTGAGCACCTCCTCCCCGCACACCTCCTCGATGCGCTTCCCGTACTTCCTCCCGTCGTATCTCCTGGTGGCGGAGAAGAACTCCACCGAGACGATGAGGTAGTAGGCCGAGAGGGCGTGCTCCAGGTGGGGGATGGAGACCTCCTCCACCCTGGCCCCCAGCTCCCCCAGCAGCTCCACCTTCCTCTCCACCACCTCGTTGATGCGGGGGTCCGTGAGGGAGGAGAACTGGGGGCAGACCCCCACCCTCATCCCCCTCACCCCCTCCTCGATCCCCGGGTAGGACACCCTCTTCACGTCCAGCATCATGCCCTCCCCCGGGTTCTCCCCGGCTATGACCTCCAGGAGGAGGCGGAGGCCCTGGACGTCCGGGGCCAGGGGACCCACCTGATCCAGGCTCATCCCCAGGTCGATGAGGCCGTGCCTGGGGACCAGGCCATAGGTGGGCTTCAGCCCCGCCACCCCGCAGTGGCTCGCGGGGTTCCTTATGGACCCACCGGTGTCCGTGCCCAGGGCCAGGTCGCAGAGCCCCGCCGCCACCGCCGCCGCGCT
>QNVD01000004.1 GCA_004347925.1 Hadesarchaea archaeon | reverse complement strand
GAGGGCCGCCTCCCCCACCCTTATCCCCCCCGGCCCGTGCACCCTCACCCCCTCCACCACCATCCCCTCCAGGTCCCCGTCGTGGTTCCCCTTCACCACCTCCACCCCCACCAGCCCCAGCAGGGACTGGAAGAAGGGGGGGAGCTCCGCCCACTCCTGCCAGGTGCTGGCGGGGACGTGGTGCTTGACGTCACCCAGGAAGATCAGCCTGTCCGGCCTCTCCCTCCGGATCAGCCCCTCCAGCCTCCTCCTGGCGGAGGGGATCTGGCTGGGCAGGGAGATCCCCCTCTCCGCCAGCTCCCCCTCCATCCCCAGGTGGAGGTCGGCCACCAGCAGGAGCCTCTCCCCCTCCACCTCCAGCAGGAGGGCGGGTTCTCCCACCACGGGTCGGAGCCTCAAGTTCCCTCACAGCTTCCAGAGCCCCAGGAGGAGGCCCAGGAGGAAGCTGAGGGAGGTGTAGGGCAGGACGTCCTTGGCCGCGCTCCCCGTCTTCAGGAGGTTGGGCAGGTACTCCATGGCCCTCCCCAGCAGGTCCTCCACCGAGAAGGCTATGGCGCCCGTCACGGCCAGCAGGGCGAGCAGCAGCAGGAGGAGGAAGAGGAACTTGGCCGCGGCCTTGGCCATGGCACCCAGCACCAGCCCTATGAGGAAGGGGGCCACCAGGGGGACGAGCCAGGCCAGCTCGGCCATCTATCTCCCTGGCGGCGGGGGGATAAAAGGGCTCAGTAGGAGAGGACCAGGGGGGCCAGCCTCACCTCCCCTCCCCCTCCCCTCAGCAGCTCCCTGGCCGTTCTGAAGGCGTAGTCCAGGTCGTAGACCCCCCTCCCCTCCAGCCTGGCCCTGCGGAGGATCTCCCTCTCCACCCTGTTCTTGAGCTTCCCCACCGCCAGGGCCCCTATCCCGAAGATCCCGGGGCGGAACTCCTCCAGGTCATGGTCAGGTCTCAGACCGGCGATCCCGGTGGGCGGGACGGCGTTGAGGTCGGCCATGATCACGGGTTTCCCTCCCTCCAGCTCCCTGAGGGTCTCCTCCGAGACCAGCTCCACGCCCGGGGCCCCGCTGGCCACCACCACCGAGCTTCCCCGCAGGGCCTCCAGGGCCTCCCGCTGGTCCGCCACCCTGATGCCCTCCACCTCGGTCCCCCACCTCTCCCTGATCTCCCTGGCGCTCTCCCTGGCCCTCTCCTCCTTCCGGGAGGTCAGGCGGACCCTGAAGCCAAGCCTGGCCAGGAGGTGGGCCGAGGCCTTTCCCACGGGCCCGGTTCCCGCCAGGACCACCGCCTCCCTCCCCTCCACCCCCAGCCTCCTCGCCCCCTCCTCCACCTTGGCCACCAGGGCCGCGGAGGTGGTGTAGGCGCCGTGGGGATCTATCACCACCGAGGTTTCGAAGGGGGGGAACATGCTCTCCCTCACCACCTTCAGGATCTCCTCCGCCTCCTCCAGGGACTTGCCCCCTATCAGGAAGGAGGAGCGCTTCACCCCCTTGGGCCCGCGGCAGAAGAGGGCGTCCTGGACGATTCCCCTCGCCGTCTCCCTGTTGACCCCTCCGTAGGGGATCACGGCGTTGAAGCCCACGTCGTACGCCAGGGAGATGTCAAAGGGGCTCACGTGCGGCTCCGTGTCGAGAAAGAAGAGCAGGAAGGGCATCTCCTCCTCCCCCAGGGTCCTCACCTGGGGGACCACCTCGAAGCCGGGAAGCTCGAGGTCCCTCCCCAACCTGGTGGGGGGAAATTTCAGGTTCAGGTTGGGGAGGGCCCTCTTCTCCAGTTTCACGTGGGTGATGGTGGCTCCCATGGCCCTCAGCAGCTTCGCCACGCCCTCCACGTGCCTGGGGCTGGTCAGGTGCATCGCCAGCACTCCGTCCTTCTCCGTCTTCCTGGCCCTCTCCAGGATGCCCATGGTGATCCAGGCCTCCCTCACCTCGAACTCCACCTTCCTCACCTCCTCCTCCAGCTCCTGGTGGAGGTACTGGGCGTAGGTCTTGAGGTACTCCAGCTGCTGGGGGGAGAGCCCCTTCCTCTTCCTGGCCAGAACCCTCAGGACCTCGTCCCTCTTCTCCCTGAGCTCGTTCACCCTTCCCTCCAGGTAGTACCTGGCGTTCTCGTCCACGTCGGCCGGGTAGAGGGGTATCCCCTTCTCCGCACAGATCTGGGCCACCGGGTTTTCCTCGTAGAACTCCCTGTCGGTTCTCTTCCCCCTCTCCTCCGTCACGAAGTCCGGCCTCTCCCTCGTGAGGAGCTCCCAGAGGAACTCCCTGAAGGCCACCGTGGGAGTCCGGATCACCCGCAGGGAGGGAGGAAGCCGGGGGAAGAGCACCTCATCGTAGTCCCAGAGGGGCTCGTCGTACTCCTTCTCCACCATCACCACCGTCCACCTCTTCGCCAGGGGTTCCAATTCGAGGGTTTTCATTTTCTCACCTCCAATCATTATACATCTGGCCTTTCTTATATACTTTTGGCTTAAGTGTTTTAACGATTTTCCAATTTTATATACAAAATATTAAGAATATGAATTAAGTTCCTCCTGAGGAGGAGCAGGGGAGGGGGATCGCCCCCGTTCCGCCGTTGGAAAGGAGGGCGGGAGCCCTGGAAGAGGGCAGGTAAACCACCAGTCGCAGCCTCCCGTATCGCTTCTCCACCGAAATTTTCATCTTTTTTAAGGCGCTGGGCATAAATAAATACTTTTTCCATATAATACATAACACAAACTCAATTTATATGCTTTGGGAAGGTTCAAGGGGGGCTCTGGGAGGGGAAGATATATATGTAGGGAGAAATACATAAGCAAAGATGCAGGCGCGCAAGCTGGTTCAGCTGGGCAAATCCACCCTCGTGGTCTCCCTCCCCAAGCCCTGGGTGGACCTGCACGGGCTCCAGCCCGGGAAGACGGTTCAGGTGAGCATGAGGGGGGACGGATCGCTGGTGATCTACCCCAAGGAGATGAGGGAAACGGAGAGGGAGCTCACCATCACCTTCGAGGAGAGCAAGCCCAGGGAGCTCTTCGTGAGGGAGGTGGTGTCGGGGTACCTGAACGGCGCCTCCCGGTTCAGGATCGTTTCCCCCAAGGTCTTCACCTCCGAGCAGCAGCAGACGGTCAGGGACATAGCGGGGAAGCTCTACCTGAGGATCATGAAGGCCGAGTCTCAGGAGTTCCTCATAGAGAGCCTCCTGGACATGTCGAAGCTCTCCCTGCAGGCCGGCATGAGGAGGATGCACACCATCGTCTCCTCCATGTGCGCGGACATGCTCAAGGCCCTCCAGGAGGAGGACGTGGAGCTGGCCAAAACGGTGGCCTCCCTGGACGAGGACGTGGACCGGTTCTCCCTCCTCCTCCTCAGGATGCTCCGCAACGCCGCCTTCGATCCCGTGATCGCGGGCAAGGTGGGGATCAACCTGCTGGACTGCCTGGACTACCAGAACTTCGTCCAGCAGATGGAGAGGGCCGCCGACCTGGCGGTCAACATCTCCAACCTGCTGGTCCATCTGGAGGAGAAGCTGCACCCCTCCGTCCTGGAGAAGCTGGTGAACATGGGCCAGGCCGCCTACATCCACTTCGAGGAGGCGGTGGAGGCCTTCGACGAGAAGGACCTGGGGAAGGCGAACAGGGTGCTGGATGCGGTGACGGAGATGGAGGATCTGAACATGCAGGTGCTGGGGGAGATGGCCAAGAAGGAGAAGAGGCCCTTCGCGGTCTGCTCCACCTGCCTGGTGAGGGCCAGCCTCATGGACATCTACACCGCGGGGACCGAGATAGCCAAGACGGTGATCAACCACACCTTCGGCTATCCCCTGCCGGAGGGTGCCGGAGAGGAGTCCGGTGCCTGAGGGAGCAGGAGGGGAGGTGAGGGTCCCCTGCGCCTGGTGCAGGGGGAGCGGGTGGGGGTGCTGCAACGCGAAGTGTCCCGCCTGCACGGGGAAGGGGACGGTGCTGGTGGCGGCCCCCCCCACCAAGTGCGGGCTCTGCGGGGGCACGGGCAGGACCAGGGATTACCTCATGTGCCCCTCCTGCGGGGGAACGGGGTGGGCCCATGTGCGGTGGTAGCTCCCCCGCCTTGGTATTTATCGGAATATGCTAAGTTAGACCATATATTCATATCTTAAGCAAAAATATATTAAATTAAGCTTTGTTAAATACTTTAAGGAAAAAATATATAAAAGAGGGAGCCATATCATGGTAGGTGAGTAGGTGAGTAAGGTAAGGTGTCAGCACTGCGGGTACGTCTGGGATTACCGGGGCAGGGGAGCCTTCTACACCACCTGTCCCCGCTGCAGGTTCAAGGTGAGGCTGCCCGAGGAGGCGGCGGAGAGGAGGGAGGCGGAGGAGCCCGAGGCCCAGGTGAGGCTCACGGGAATGGGGAACCTGGTGAGCAAGGTGCTGGAGGACTTCGGGTACGACAGGGATAAGCTGATCCAGATCCTGCTCAGGCTCCAGAAGGGGCTGGGCTGGCTTCCCATGGAGGTGCTGCTGGAGGTGAGCAGGCAGCTCAACGTGCCCCTCAGCCGCGTCTACCGCATCGTCACCTTCTACAAGGCCTTCTCGCTGGCCCCCAAGGGGAGGAACGTCATCAGGGTGTGCATGGGGACCTCCTGCCAGGTCAAGGGCTCCC
>QNVD01000039.1 GCA_004347925.1 Hadesarchaea archaeon | reverse complement strand
CTCCTCCGCACCGAGAGGGGGGGAAGGAGGGGAGGGAGGAGCTCCCTCACGGAGAGGGGGAGGGCCCTGGTGAGGGGCTACGGGCTCCTGGAGAGGGCCCTCAGGGAGGTGGTGGAGGAGGGGACCTTCTGGGAGGCCCTCTCCACCAGGCTCTCCGCCAGGAACAGGCTCAGGGGGGTGGTGGAGAGCGTGGAGCTGGGGGAGGTGGGGGCCAAGGTGAGGATAGGGGTGGGCCCCTCCACCGTGACCGCCTTCATCACCAGGGAGGCCGCCGAGGCCCTGGGGCTGAAGAAGGGGGACAGGGTGGAGGCCGTGATCAAGGCCACGGACGTGATGGTGGCCAAGCCCTAGCCCTTGTCCTTCCCCTTCTTGAACTCCGTGTACCCGCACCTGCCGCAGGAGTACCTGTCCCCGTGCTCGGCCATGAAGACCCCCGGGCCGCACCTGGGGCAGGCCCTCCTCAGGAGCTTCAGCTTCCCTCCCTCCTGCGCGTAGAACTTGGTCTTCGCCTCCTCACCCTTCGCCACCCTTCTCACCTCCCTCCTTCTTTTCCTCCTTCTTCTCCCCCTCCTCCTTCTTCACCCCCCTCTGGAGCAGGTGCTTGGGGGCGAACTTGCTGAGGATCTCGGGGGAGCGGTATAGGTGGGCCAGACCCAGGGTGGTGGAGGAGCCCTGGTGGGTCCTGAGCCTGAGGATCACCAGCAGATCCTCTTCCGCCCCCAGGAGGGAGGCCAGCTGGGATCTGACCGCCTGCCTGGAGGGGGTGGCCTCCCCCGGGTGGAGGACCTCGAACCTTATCTCCTCCCTCCCCACCAGCGGATTCTCCTTCCTCTCCACCACCCTTATCTCCATGCGAATCTCTACCCTTTTCCACCGGCGCTTTTATCTCTTGCCGCGAGAAGACGGAACTGACCCCTACCCGTAGATGCTTTCCAGACCCGTCCTCTCCCTGGCCCTCAGGCTGCGGTAGGCGTTAGCCATCTCCTCCAGCCTCTTGGCTATCTCCTTCCCCTGCTCCCTGAGGGGGGTGAGATCCACCTCCACCCCGAAGGCGTCGCGGAGGGCCTCCAGCAGGACGGCCGCCCCCTCCGCGTCCGGAAGGAAGAGGACGGCGGGGGTGAGGAAGGCGGTGCCCACGATCTTCCGGACGAGGCACTCGTTGAGGATGGCCCCCGCTATCCCCGCGATGATGCCCTGGGAGGCCACCTTCACGCCCTTCCCCTCCAGGGCCCTGCACCTCTCCTCCTCCGCCACGCAGAGCTTGGGCCTCTCCACGGGAAGGCCCTCCACGGGAAGGCCCTCCAGCACCACCACCTCCCTCACCCCCTTCCCCTCCGCCCACTCCAGCAGGCGGGAGGCGATGGGGTAGAGCCCCTCCGGGGGGATGGGAACCTCGGTGAAGGAGGCGAAGAGCCTGCCGTCCTGGGTGGAGTAGATCCTGAAGGGGTGGTGCAGCCTTCCCTCCAGGAAGACGGCCACCGGGGGGAGGTGCTTGGAGCGAACGTAGGCGATCTCCTCCATCTTCAGCTCCCTGACCAGGTGGGAGACGGCTATGGAGCCCACCAGACCCGGCCCTATGAAGCCCAGCACCAGCAGGGGTTGGCGGGGCTCCACCCTCCTGGTCTCCACCACCTCCGCCTCGGGAGGCTCGGGCAT
Organism: Hadesarchaea archaeon; assembly: GCA_004347925.1. Lineage (GTDB taxonomy): Archaea > Hadarchaeota > Hadarchaeia > Hadarchaeales > WYZ-LMO6 > WYZ-LMO6. The sequence continues at coordinate 2,037 of QNVD01000039.1, read as the reverse complement.
CTACCCCCTTTGTCCCCTCCCCCCTTAAAATCTCCGGGAAGGGGGGCGGTAAGGTTAAAACCCGCAGGAGTATTCTTTACGGGGTCGTGGGGTAGCTTGGTCTATAGAGGTAAAACCTCGGACAACCTACCGGCTTCGGGACTCCCGCGGAAAAGCCGGTGACCTGGGTTCAAATCCCGGCGACCCCACCACCCTGCCTTCCTTTACCGATAAGCCGCCAAGCGGAAGTTTGGGTCCGCAGGCCCCTCTCAGAGATCCGGGACCTCCCCTTCCTCCAGGGCGGCCCGGAAGATGGCGTTCGCGGCCTCCACGTACTGGTCCAAGGGCATCAGCTCCTCCGCCACCTTCCTCTCCAGCTCCTCCGGGATCCTCCCCTCCCTCACCAGCCTCCTCCCCGCCTCCCTGCAGGCCCCGAAGAGCTCGTCCAGGGGAAGGCCCAGCCTGAGGAGGAGCTTCAGCCCTCCCCCGTGGGGGCGCAGGAGGGCCCCGGCGAACTCCCTCCCCACGTTCCTGCACATCGCCCTCACGTGGACCAGCAGGGGATCGAAGTTGTCCTTCTCCCAGAAGCCGCAGGTGGCCACCAGCGCCACCTTCCCCCCCTTCACCCCCTCCCTGAGCGGGTGCCTGCAGTGCCCCTCCCTGAGCTCGAAGTAGGGCTGCACGAGGGGGATCATCCGGTCCAGCATCACCTTCAGGGTTCCCGTCATGCCGTCCACGTAGACGGGGGTGGCCAGGACCCAGACCTCGGCCTCCGCCAGCTTGGGGTAGAGGGAGGTCATGTCATCATCGTGCACGCATCTTCCGGGGGTCTTCGTCCAGCAGGTGAACCTTCCGTTGCAGGGACGTATCCTCAGGCGGTTCAGGTAGAAGAGCTCCACCTCCGCCCCCTCCTCCCTCATGCCCTCCAGGAAGGGGCGGAGAAGGAGGTCGGTGTTCCCCCCCTCACCCTTGGGGCTTCCATTGAAGGCCAGAACCTTCATCTTTCCTCTCGTCCGGGGCCTCCCAACCGCTCTCTGAAGGCCCCTATTAATAACCTCCACCGCCCGCGGAGCCTAGCGGGGCAGGAGGGCGTCCAGCCCGCAGGCCCTGCACCTGGCGCACCCGCTCTTGATGCGGGCGGAGAGGGCCCCCGCCCTCCTGAACTCCTCCTCCATCGCAGGGAGGAGCCTCTCCAGACGGGAGGGCTCGGGAGGGGAGATCCTGCCCAGCGGGGTCCCGGGGGTGGGACGGAAGGGAACGAGCCTTGGGAAGACCCCCATCCTCAGCAGGGCCCTGGTGCCCTCCACCAGGCTCCCGTCCGACTCCCCCAGCCCCACCAGCAGGAAGGAGTTGACCTGCCACCTCCCGAAGATCTCCACCGCCGCCCTCCAGCTTTCAAAGTACTTCCTCCGGCTTATCTCGGCCTTTCCCGGGCAGATCTCCCTTCTCTTGGCCTCGTCGTAGAACTCCAGGTGCATCCCCACGGTGTCCACCCCCGCCTCCCTCAGCTCCTCCAGGCTCTCGGGATCCTCGGGGGGCTCCAGGTGCACCTCCGTGGGGAGGTCCACCCTCTCCTTGATCCTCCTCACGGTCTCCGCCAGCACCCTCGCCCCCCTGTCGGGGGAGGCCAGCGTCCCCGTGGTCAGAAGCAGATGCCTGGCCACGCCCTCCTCCACCGCCGCCCTGGCCACCTCCGTGAGTTGCTCCGCGGTCTTCCGCACGAGGGGATCCTTCTCCCCGTAGACCTGGATGGCGCAGAACTTGCACGCCTTCCCCTGGGCCCACCTCCAGCAGGTGGAGAGGAGGGTGGTGGCCAGACAGTCCCTCCCGTGGAGCTTGGCCACCCTGTGCATGGGTATCCCGTCCGACGTCCTCCTGCGGTAGAAGCGGGGGAGGGGGATGAGGGAGACCCTGGTCAGGCGCTCCTCCCCCCTCCAGATCCATCCCCCCCTCAGCTCGAAGGGGGAGCGGGAGACGAAGTGGCCCCTGAGCGGGACGTTGAGGACCACCCCGTCCGGGAACTCCATGCACCTCCCCCCCGAGGGCCCCGCCCCCCCC
>QNVD01000038.1 GCA_004347925.1 Hadesarchaea archaeon | reverse complement strand
CCCTCATCCTGGCCAACCTCTCCCCTCCCCTCCTCTCCCCCCTCTCAAAAAATTAGGGGAGCTCCCCCGCCACCAGTATCTCCCTCCCGCAGCGGGGGCACCTCTTCTCCCTCATCTTGCACTCCACCAGCTCCACGCCGAAGCGCCTGAGCAGGAGCTCCCCGCAGGAGGGGCAGTAGGTGTGCTCGTACCTGTGCCCCGGAACGTTCCCCACGTAGGCGAACTCCACCCCCTCCCCCACCGCCAGCTCCCTGGCCCTCTCCAGCACCCCCACCGGGGTGGGGGGAGAGGTGAAGCGGTAGGAGGGGAAGTAAGCGGTGAAATGCAGGGGGGTCTCCGGCCCCGCCTCCTTCAGGTGCCTCCGGATCAAGGAGAGGAGCTGGTCCTCCCGGTCGTTCACCCCCGGGACGACCAGGTTCACCACCTCCACGTGGAGGCCCAGCCTCCTGGCCAGGGCCACGTTCCTCCACACCTTCTCCACGTCCGCCCCGCAGTGCCTCCTCACCGCCTCCCCGGCCCCCTTCACGTCCACGTTTATGGCGTCCAGGCCGGCCTCCGCCAGCGCCCTGAGGACCTCCTCCGTCATGTACCCGTTGCTCACGAAGGTGTTGTAGAGGCCCCTCCTCCTGGCCAGCCTGAAGACGTCCAGGGCCCACTCCGCCATCAGGGTGGGCTCGTTGAAGGAGAGGGAGGTCCCCCGGCACCCCTCCCTCAGGGTGAGCCTCACGAAGCCCTCGGGGCTGAGGTGGTGGGCCCTCTCGGGCGAGGGCCTGGTCTTGGAGAGGGTCCAGTTCTGGCACCAGGGGCAGGTGAAGTTGCACCCCCAGCTTCCCGCCGTGAGGGCCGTGGAGCCTGGCCAGAAGTGGTAGAAGGGCTTCTTTTCTATGGGGTTGGCCGAGAGGGAGGAGACGTCTCCGTAGATCAGGGTGTACATCTCCCCTCCCCTGTTCACCCTGGTGCCGCAGAAGCCCGTCCCTCCCTCCTCCACCTCGCACCTCCTCTCGCAGACCCCGCACCTCACCCTCCCTCCCCCCAGTTTTTCGAAGAAGAGGGCCCTGCGGACGGTGGGGCGGGAGGGCTCCATTCAGCTTCCTTAGGGGAGGGGGTATAAGTGGCGCCCTGGCCGGGATTTGAACCCGGGGCACAGGCTCGACAGGCCTGTATGTTTGGCCTCGGGGACTCCTCGCCCCCGATTAGACCGGGCTACACCACCAGGGCGCCCCATTCCTCTTCCTCCCCACCGGTTAAAGTCTTCCCGTCTCCCCCACCCCGGCTGGGGAAGCGTGGCAGCCCCAAGGGGAAGCGGTTGGCGGCGTCCTGGAGTTCCCGTCCGCTTCCGCAGGACAGTACCGTCCAGATCGCTGGCGGGCTTAACTTCCGGGATCGAACGAGACCGGGNGTTTCCCCGCCGCTGTGGCCGCCAACCGATAAAGGTGGGAGGAACCCCGTTTTAACCTTACCGCCCCCCCTCTCAGGGCTCCTCCTCCACCCTAACCAGCTCCTGGAGCTTCTCCGGGTGCCTGGTGCTGAGGTGGTGGAGGGCTATGGAGAAGAGCACCACCCCCCTGGCGAAGGAGGGATCCTCCCAGCTGACCTCCCTCAGGAGGCCCAGGGCGTGGAGGAGCTGCTCCCTCACCTCCTCGGGAAGCTCCTGCAGCCAGGAGAGCTGGGAGCCCCGGAAGAGCACCTCCCCGCACACCCCGCACCTCACCACCACTCCCATCTCCTCCCCCGTCCGCCTGGGAAGTTAAAACCTTCCTGCCCTCCGGGTGCTCGGGAGGGACAGCCCAAGGGCCACCCTCCCGTCTAACGACCGAGGTCCCGCGGGGGAGATTTGAACTCCCGACATGCCGGTAACGGCCCTGGGTCTACAGCCGGCCGCTCTACCAAGCTGAGCTACCGCGGGACCATCTCTTCTTGGGGAGAGGGGGATAAATCGTTTTCAGGTCCCGACCAGCGAGGCCAGCCTCCTGAGGGCCCTGCGCTTCTCCTCCCTGTCCGCCCTGGCCTCCTCCAGGGCGAGCTGGAGGAACTCCACCACCTCGTCGTAGTGCCTCCTGTCCACGGGGAAGGGAACCCCGTCCTTTCCCCCCACCGCGAAGGAGTACCTGACCGGATCCCTCCAGCAGGGGGGCTTCCCGTAGACCAGGGCGGAGAGGAGGGCCAGGGCCCTGAGGGTCCTGGGCCCCACCCCCCTCACGGCCACCAGCTCCTCGTAGCTGCCCGGATCCAGCTCCTGCACCCTCCTGAGCACCCGGAGGGTCTCCACGCTCAGCCCGGGGATCCCGTGCCCCTCGGGCATGACCAGTCTCTTCCCGGGGGGCAGGCCGAGGTACTCGTCCAGGGAGGTCTGCTCCGCCTCCCTGCCCAGGGCCAGGAGCTCCGAGGGGTCCCTCTTGGCCAGCTCCAGGCTCCCCCTCCTGGCCCCCTCGCTCTCCCTGGCGGTCAGGTCCAGGACCACCTCCTCCCTCCTCTCCCCCGCTATCCCGGAGTGTGGCTCCTCCACGAAGCTCCTCACCCCCTCCGAGACCCAGTGGTACCTCCTGGCCCACCTCCCCCTCATCCCCTGCTGGATCACCGCCCAGTCCCCGTCCTCCGTCAGGAGGAAGCAGTGGTGGTAGAGCTGGTAGCCGTCCTGCACGCAGGCGCTGTCCACCTTGGCCGCCATCCTGCTGGCGTACTCCAGCCTCTCCGCCTTCCCTGAGGGGAGGGAGAAGAGCTCGGCCGCCCTCCGGATCTCCTCAGGGGTCCTCCTGGACGCCCTCCCCTTCCCCCCGCACACCGCCACCCCCAGCTCCCGCGGGTCCAGGGCCTCCTTCAGGGCCCCCAGGGTGACGGTGCTCAGCCCGCTGGAGTGCCAATCGTATCCCAGGGCGCAGCCCAGGGACTGGAAGAAGAAGGGGTCCCCCATCCTCCTGAGGAGCTCCCTCCTCCCGAACTCCTCCACGATGACCCCCACCACCGCCCTCCCCAGCCTCTTCATCCTCTCGAAGAGCCAGGGGGGACAGTGGCCACCGTGGAGGGGAAGCTCCGCCGTCCCCGTCCTCATCCCGAGAAAAGAGGCCGCCCGGGGCTTAACCCTTACTTCAGCAGGTAGTACCCGGCCGCCTTCTCCCTGGCCACCCTCTTGGCGAAGCCCTTGGAGACCAGCTCCATCAGGGAGTTGTTCACCATCCCCTTGGGGAGCTTCGCCGCCCTCATCACGTCATCGGCGGTCTTGAGGGTGTTGGGAGAGGTGGCGCCGAGCTTCTTCAGCGCCTCGTACACCTTCTGGGCGTTTGCTGAGAGTCCCTCCAACCTTTCACCTCGGCTTATGAGGGCTTCCCCCTTTTTAACCCTACCGATTTCCTCCCCCGTCCCCGGAGGACCTCCCGTATCTCCAGGCTCATGTCCACGGCCAGGGACCTGAAGGTCATGTAGCTGGAGGAGACCACGTCCGCCCCCGTCCCGGCGTACTCCTCCAGGTTCTCCGGGGTGATCCCACCGGAGGCCTCCACGATCACCCTGTCCCTCAGCCCCGCCTTCCTCAGCTCCTCCACCGCCCTCCTCACCTCGGAGGGGGGAACGTTGTCCAGCATCACCACGTCTGCGCCGGCCCTGGCCGCGGCCAGCGCGTCCTCCGCCCTGCTCACCTCCACCTCCACCTTCTTGGTGAAGCTCACCCCCTCCTTCACCCTCCTCACCGCCTCCTCCACCGAGTCC
>QNVD01000037.1 GCA_004347925.1 Hadesarchaea archaeon | reverse complement strand
CCGCCTTCTCCAAGGCCAGCTCCATGGCCTTCCTGGCCACGTAGTGCCCGAGCCCGTGGCCCCCGTCCACCAGCGCCGTGGCCCTGGTCTCCCTCACCACCCTCACCCTCACCCCGGTGAGGATGGTCCCCCTCCTCAGCGCCCTGAGGAGGTAGGGCAGCCTGAGCAGCCCGTGCGAGTGGAAGCCCCGCAGATCCCCCTCCACCAGCACCTCCGCCACCGCCTCCGCCTCCTCCTCCATGGCCCCGCTCCTCCTGAGCAGGGTGCGTATCACCTCCCTCTCCCTCTCCGCCGTCAGGATCATTCCTTCCTACCCCCCGGGCTCTCCCTGAACCACTCCAGCGCCTCCCCGAAGAACTCCTCCCCCTCCACGGGCCTGAGCTCGAACTCTTTCCCCCTCTCCCGGTACCTCTCCGCCACCCTCTCCGGATCGGCCTGCTCGGGCCTGAAGCTCCCCAGCTCCTTCCCCTCTAGGGGCATGGAGATCAGCCCCGTCCGGTGATGCATGGAGTAGGGGGCCCTCACGTCCCCCATGGGCTTCATCACCGAGGGATCGAAGAGCACCTTCCCCCTCCTCCTCTCCTTGTGGGCCACATCACAGGTGGTGAGGCCGGGGAGCTTGAGGGAAACCCTGTACTCCAGGAACCTGATGAGGTCGGCGTAGAAGCTGAAGAGGTTCCTCTCCCTCCCCCCGCTCTGGAGCTCCAGGGGGCGGTACCCCTCCGGCAGGTCGTGGGGCTTGAAGCGGGTCCAGAGCTGGAAGCCCCTGGAGCCGCTGTACTTCAGCTTGGGCTCAAGACCGAACTCCTCCATCACCCTGAGGGTGGTGGCCACCACCCTCCTCACCTCCCCCTCCGGCACCTCCTTCCCCGCGTCCAGATCGAGCACGAACCAGTCGGGGCGGTCGGAGCCTCTGGGGTGGATGTAGGGGATGAAGTCTATGCCGTGGAGGTCCAGCCACCTCTCCAGGTCCCGGAGGCTCCGGATGGTGATGTACCTGTTCCCCACCTTCCTCTGCAGCCAGGCCCTCCCCGTGAAGAGGCGGAAGACGGATACCCACCTGTCCCTGCAGAACTCCAGGAGGGCGGGGGCCACCACGGGGTAGTACTTCTTGGCCCTGTAAACCTTCAGGTAGTCCTGGTTGAGCTCCTCCCTCACCTCCCTCCACCTGCGCTCGAAGTGCTCCCTGCCCCTCTCCGTGAGGGCGTAGCCCTCCCCCTCCCTCCCCACCAGCCCCTCCTCCACCAGCTCCTCCAGGAGCTTCCCCACCTCCTCCCCGGAGAACTCCCTCCCGGCGTCCCTGCTGACCTTCTCCCTTATGTGCTCCAGGTCCACCAGCTTCCCCCTCGGCTTTATGGCCAGCGTCATCAGGACGTGATCCCTGGGCTCCGCCATGTTGGCTCGGGGACTAGAGCTCGGCCAGCTTTTTCCCAAGCATCTTCTCGGCGCACTCCTGGCAGAAGAACCTGGCCTTGGCCTCCCCCGGGACCACCACCTTGAGGTAGCCCGCGCCGTAGCTCATGAGCTGGATCTGCTTCCCGCAGGACTTGCACTTCGGCCCCTTGGCGCGCATCCTTTCCCTCCTCCCTCTCCGGGAGGGAAATAAGCTTTATCCCGCTCTGTAAGGCTATCTTGGTGAAAAAATGGGCCTACTGGTTGAAGCGACGAACGTGATAGCGGGGCTGGTGCTTCTGGGAGGAGCCCTGAGGGCAGTGCCGCTCGTGGGAAAAGACCTGGTGAAACTTTCAAAGTGGCTGGGAAGCTTTCAAACCCTCATAGGGGTAATCGCCATCATCGTGGGCATAGTCTGCTTCGGGCTCCAGGGGCTCGTGGCCATCACCGCGGGACTGGTGCTCGCCGCCGGGATACTGCCCGCCATACCGGCAGTGGGGAAAAGCCTTGAAAAGATCTCGAAGTGGCTGGGAGGCTTCCAGACCTTCATAGGGGTAATCGCCCTGTTGCTGGGTCTGCTGGGCATAGCGGGAGTGATTTGAACCTCCAAGCTTTCCCCTCTCCTTTTTTCCTTGCCCGAGGAGAGAGGTGATGCTTCCCCTCCTCAGTCCCCCGCGCGGGGTGGACCTCCGCAGGCTCATGGAGATCCAGAGGAAGATTGCCTCCAGGGTCTCCACCAGGGACGAGTGGAGGAAGCTCGAGACCATCGCGGGGCTGGACCTGGCCTACGCAGGGAAGGACCGGGGCTTCTCCGCCTGCGTGCTGCTCGAGCTGAAGACGCTGGAGGTGCTGGAGGAGAGGGTGAGGAGGGTCAGGATAAGGTTCCCCTACCTGCCCACCTTCCTGGCCTTCAGGGAGGTGGAGGGGATGCTGCAGGTGGCCAGGGAGGTGGAGGCCGATGTTTACATGGTGGACGGGCACGGGGTGGCCCATCCCAGGAGGGCGGGCCTGGCCTCCCACCTGGGGGTGGTGCTGAGGAGGCCCACGCTGGGGGTGGCTAAGTCCAGGCTCTGCGGGGAGGGGGAGGAGCCCGCGAGGGAGAGGGGGAACTACGCCCTCCTCAGGGAGGGGGGAGAGGTGATAGGGGCCGCGGTGAGGACGAGGACCGGGGTGAAGCCCGTCTACGTGAGCGTGGGGCACGGGCTCTCCCTCCGCACGGCCATAGAGCTCACGCTCAGGACCTCCCGCTTCAGGATACCCGAGCCCCTCCGCCTGGCCCACTCCCTCGCCACCTCCAAAGCCGTGAGCTACCCACCCCTAAAGGGTGTGGAGTTTCCCGCCCGCATGTGCTAAATAGGGGGCCCACCTCCCTTCTCCGGTGAGGGGAGTAAGGATAGTGGCCCCCGCCCACCTGCACGCGGGGAACCTGGACCTGAGCGGTGGGCTGGGGAGGGGATACGGCACGGTGGGCTTCACCGTGGAGGAGCCCAGGCTGGAGGTGAGGGCCTGTGAGGGATGAGGGGATCTCCTCCAACCTCCCGGAGGCGAGGAGGGTGGCCTCCCTCCTGGTCAGGCGGTGGGGAACGGGTGGAGTCAGGCTCGAGGTGAGGAGCGGGATCATCCCCTACGCCGGACTTGGGTACCACACCACCCTGGCCCTTTCCGTGGGGAGGGCCCTCTCCGAGCTCTACGGGCTGGGGAAGGGCCTGGAGGAGGTGGCCCTCACGGTGAGGAGGGGGCTCCTCACGGCCCTGGGCCTCTACGCCTGCAAGGTGGGCGGCTTCCTGGTGGAGGGGGGGTTCAGGGTGGGGGAGGAGGACAGGATGGTGCCCCCCCTCCTCTTCAGGTTCGAGCTTCCCCGGGAGTGGAGGTTCGTGATAGCGGTCCCCTGGGGGCCCCTCCCAGAAATAGCCAGGAAGAGGGAGGAGAGGGAGGGGGAGATCCTGAGGGAGGTAGGGATGAGCGGGGAGGTCTCGGGGGACCTCTGCAGGATCGTCCTCCTCCGCCTCCTCCCGGCCATGGCAGAGGGGGAGCTGGAGGAGTTCGGGAGGGCCCTCACGGAGTTCAACCGCACGCTGGGAGGGGTGTGGAGCAGGTACCAGGCGGGAAGGTACTGCTCCAGGGTGGTGGAGGAGGGGATAAAGAGGATGGAGGGCAGGGCCTCCTGCGCCTGCCAGTCCTCCTGGGGCCCCGCCTTCTACGGAATAGTGGAGGGGAGGAGGAGGGCCGAGGAGCTGGCCGGGGAGATGCGCTCCTTCCTGGAGGAGAGGGGAGGGGGGGGGGTCTTCCTCACCCGGGGAAGGAACCGGGGG
>QNVD01000036.1 GCA_004347925.1 Hadesarchaea archaeon | reverse complement strand
CGAGGAGGTGTAGAGGTCCACGGCAGACGCACCCGACAGAGTGGTGGCAAACGCCGCGGCGTTTACGCCGTCTCCTCCCCACAGGGCTCTTTCGTATGCCGTAGCCGCAGTGGTGCTGCCGCTCCCCGCTTTGACGGCGATGTGCTTGTGGTCTCCGGCAGAGTCCGTGCTGGGGTTCGAGTGCGAGTGCCCCGGGTCGCTCCCTCCCGTCACGAAGCTCCCGGTGCTGTAGGAGAGCCCGGTGAGAAAGCTCCCGGTGGGAGGAGCGGCGGTCTGCCTGGCCTTGAGCGTGAACCCCGTCTCGGAGACGGAGACCAGGTCCACCACTATCCCCCTCCCGTACTGGTCCACCCCCTGCAGGAAGACCTTGGGGACCCTGCTGAAGGGCTCGGGGAAGGTCACGGTGGCCGTTCCGTCCGTGCCCGTCAGCACCCTCCCCGCCTGCATCTTGGGACCCACGGTGAACGGCATCTCTCACCCTCCCGCCGTGAGGATCAGGGTCACCTTGTTCCCCGCGCTCCCCGCCGCGTCGGACCTCAGCCTGACGAAGCGGAAGGCGTTCAGGTAGCCCTTCTTCACGCTCGTCACGCCTGACCAGACCTCGAAGTTCCCCACCCACGTCGACCCGTCCGCGCTCACGTCCAGGCGGAAAGTCGTGGCGGCATCCGCCTGCGCGAAGACCTCCAGCGTCGGCCTCCCCTCCGTGTCCAGCGTCACCGACTGGGCCACCGTCTCGTCCGCGTTGTAGAGCGCGGCGTGAACGTTTATGTCGATGCTAACGGTCTCACCTCCGCCTCGTACCTTTTCTTCACGACCTTTCCCTGAGCGAAGAGGAGCTCCTCCACCGCCGCCTTCTTTTTGGCCCCTGCTTCCTTCCGAGCCTCCTCCCTCACTACGATCTCCGCGGGCTTCATCTCCTCACACCGGCTCCGTGTATCCCTCCACCGCCACCCTGAACCTGCGGGTGGCGCAGGGGTCGTAGTTCTCGATGCGGATCCTCAGGGTGTGATTCGGGCTCAGGGGGTACCTGAGGGCGAGAGGGCAGGCGCCCCACAGGTAGGTCCCCGCGAAGCGGTACACCTCCGAGCCGAGGACGTCCCGCAGGTCCACCCATCCCTGGAACCTGCGGGAAGAGGCTGAAGGGTGGAAAAACTCCACCACCAGCCTGCGGTCCGCGGGGGCGGTCCAGATATCGGTCTCATAGTAAGACCAGGCGGGTATGTCGAAGGTCCCGGTCCAGTACCACATCTCCTGCTGCAGCCACTCCGCTATCTCCCGCCTCGCAATCACCGTCTGCCGCGTGAAGTCCGTCAGGCCCACTCAGACCCACCCTCCAGCCTTCAGAAAGGCGTCTGAAATCTCTTTCGCCACCCGCTTCAGGAACAGCTGGTGGGCGGAAGCCACCTCCCTTTGCAAGACCGCCAGGCGGACGTAGAAGGTGTGGTCGTGGAGGGGGTCCTCGTTCCACGCCTGGAAGGTCAGGGTGTAGGGCTCCTCCGGAGGGTCCCAGAAGTCCTCCATCACCACGGTCTCGTCATCTCCCCTGAGCCAGGCGTCCTCGTGGGCGGGGAAGACCGGCTCCAGGCCGTAGAGCGCTCTCATCCCAGCCCCGGCCATGTGCCCGGCGGGGATGAGCACGGACCAGCGGACGATGACGCCCTCCCTGATCTTCAGCTCCCTCTCCACGGGGGAGGACTTGGGCGTGCTTTTGGGGACCGTGAGGTCGAGGGTGTAGGCGGGCATGGTTCAGGTTTACTCTACCAGATCTTCAGGTTGTCAAAATGTAACGGCACGGGGTTGGTCTCCATGTCCCACCGGAACTCCCGCGGCGAGGGAAGCCAGGTGTCTGTGGCGGTCCCCTTAGAGGTCCCGTCGTAGAACAGCTCCCACAGCCCCGCTCGGGTGCGGGTCACCCTGTGGGTGTGCCAGTTGGTGTCCCACGCCCAGTTTCCTCCGTCTATTACGGTACTACTCGTCGTTCCCCCCGCTATCTTCAGGAGCCGGTATCCCAGATAGGTGGTGTCCGTGATCCAATACTGGTAGTAATTATTTGAATCGTCCTGGTAGATTATCCTCACGTCCACTGCTCTCCCGGATACAGCACTCCCCACGGAGTCCGCCTTCGACCTCCACTCCCACCCTTCCGGCACAAAGGGCAGAGATGTGCTGATGGTGTTGCGTTGCGCGGCGGGCGTGTTGAGGGTTCCCCCGCTAATGGTGGCACTGCCGTTCACGATCTTCCACTCCGGCCTCCACACCTGGGCCTCCGGGGGGGAGCACTTCATGCTTCCCTCCCCCCCCACCGCTGCGAGGGTCCTGCTGAGGGCGTCCCTGCACAGCCTGTTGTCGTCGAAGTCGTCCCAGATGGCGTAGCAGGTGGGGTCCCGGGCTATCCCATCGTACTTGATTATCGACATCAGATCCTCCTCGCCCTCACGTAGAGGCGAAAAACGGTCTGGGCGGTGGCCCCGTTCACGTACCTCACCCTCGCCGTGGGGGCCACCACCTCCACGGAGAAGCCCAGAAGAGCCCCGGCGGAGTAGGAGAAGGTAGACTGGACATCGAAGTTGGTCCCATCGCTGGACTGCTCCACGTAGAGGGTTCCCGCTTGGTCGGCGTAGCAGGAGCCCACTATCCTCCCGTAGCCCGAGACGGTGAAAGAGCCTGAGGTGTAAGAAGCATTCGCCCCCAAAGCGGTGGTGGTGCTGGCAAGGACCCCCGAAAGCTCGTTTATCCTGTCCCTGATGGTGGGGAGGGCGGAGAAGTACTGGGTCCAGTCCGCCCCGGTGAGGGTGGTCCCGTTCACCTTCAGCAGGTTGAGGTTGTTTATGGCCTGGCTCAGGGCCGTATCGAGGTTCTGGAGCTTCGCGAAGTACTGGGTCCAGTCCGCCCCGGTCAGGGTAATCCCATTCACCTTCAGCAGGTTGAGGTTGTCCTTTAGGATGGAGAGGGCCGTATCGAGGTTCTGGAGCTTCGCGAAGTCCCCGCTCCAGTCCCTCCCCGTGAGGGCGGTCCCCGCTATCTGCGTGAGGTTCCTCGGCTGGACGGCGGAGAGGTCGGAGGACTTCGCCAAGCCAACAGCATCTTCCACGACCGCGGCCTTCAGGTTTCCCGAGGCGGTCAGAGAGGAGGGGAGCTGGGAAGACTTCACTAAGCCAACCGCGTCCTCCTGGATAGCGGTCTTCAGGTTCCCGGAGGCGGTCAAGGAGGGGGGCAGGCGGTCCCTCACGGCTCCCAGGGTGGACTCCGAGGCCCTGGTGGAGAGAGGAGTGTCAAGGTTGGAGGGGTTGGCTGCGGTTAAAACATCGACCTGGGCGTGCTTATCGGCATCTACTAAGGCGCGCTGAGGCGTTCCCGCGGCGTCCTGGAAGGAGGGAAGAACCTCCACGGAAGGCATGGAGAGGACATCCACCTGGACGTGGTGGTCCGCATCGACGAGAGCGCGAGCCAGTTTTCCCGCGGCGTCCTGGAAGGAGGGGGCGGCTTCAATTGATACGTCCGACTTCTTCAGGTGGATGGGAAGTAAATCGTCGGGGGTCTTGGGCTTTTCAATCGTCACACCCGGCATCCTTAGTACACCACCCAAACGCGGACGTCGCGGGCGGGGTGATCGGCGTCGAGGTTCTCAACTATCACCTTCAGCATCAGGTAGTCGGGGCTCACGCTCTGGGTCTTCTGCACGGTCTTCCCCGCGGCGAGCGGCAGGTCGAAGGTGGACACGTC
>QNVD01000035.1 GCA_004347925.1 Hadesarchaea archaeon | reverse complement strand
GCTGAGGGGGGCGGCGGGGAACCAGGAGGCCCTGAGGGACTCCTTCCTCTGCCTGCTGGGAGGCTTCATGCTCCTGGTGGGGGCGGCGGTGGTGTACCACGCCTTCAGGGCGACGCGCCTGCTGAGGAGGATGGGGGCCCCGGGGGGCCCGGTGCAGGGCCACTGATACCTTTTTATACTCCCCGGGTGAGGAAGGCGCGGATATACCGTCTTCTGGATCCGTCCGGAAGACCGAAGAGAAACGCGAGTTTCTCGGTATATCCAACAAAAAAGGAAAGGAGGTTAGGAAATGGACGTGAGTAGGGGTCTGCGTCGGGGCTTCAGGCCTAGGGAGATGCACAAGGCCATATGCTCCGACTGCGGGAAGGAATGCGAGGTGCCCTTCAAGCCCACCGAGGGCAGACCCGTATACTGCCGAGACTGCTGGGAGAAGCGCCGCAGAAGGTAGGCGGGAACGGGGCTGATCCGTTCTAAATTTTTTTCCTTTTATTTTTCAGAAGTTTTTCCATCCCTTACCCACAGACCTCGAAATAGGGAGCGCTTGGGAGGGCCACTGCAGGGAAAAAGACCTCGAGCAGGTGCCCCCTTCCAAGGTCCACCGTGAGCCCGTAAACCGGGAGGAGGAACCCTTGGTCCCTATGAATCCTAGAATCATCCAGGTAGGCCAGACGGACGCCCCTTATTACCACCCTTTCCCCATACACCGCACCCTTCACCCCCTCCAGCAACCGGTTTACCCCCTTCGACCTCACATCGGCTAAAATTTCGTGGAAGGGCAGGAGGGGGAAACTGCCCAGCGGCGTATACTCCTTCCAGCACCTGCGCACTCCCACCACCTCTTCCCCCGCCAGGCTAACGGCTATGCCGCAACCTGAGCCCACCACCTCCAGGTTATCGACCCTCCTTCCGAACCACACCTGCACCATCCCACGGCCCGTACCCCTCTCCCAGATTTTCCCGGTTTCAGGATCCACCGCCGATACTCGGATTTCATCCCTCCTCACTTCCTCCAAGTAGGCGTCTTCGGGCAGGAGCCCCCTTTCTGCCAAGAAACTTTCCGCCAGAACCGAGGCTTCCTCAGGAGATACTAGAGGAGCACCCTCAGGAACACCGTACACCCGATCCACCTCCCCGCACCAGAGATATCCCGTTTCCCTGTCCACCTCCAGGTGCCAAGAATTTTCATCCGCCACGAATCTCCCTCCCACCTCCCGAACCCCCGCAAAGCCGAGAGCCTCAGCCAGCCTCTCCGCCTGGTTTTCATCCACCTCCGGCCCAACTATCCGGTATACCCTCAGCTCCCCGGGAAACTCCGGAAGAAGGAAGTTTTCCGCCAGCACTATCTGCGGCCCACTCCAAGTCTTACTTTCCTCGCCCTGGGCCGTCGCGAGCCTCACTCCCCCTATCAGAATCACACCGGAAGCGCCAATAGCGAAAATCGCTACGAAGATAGCGCCCCAGCACCTCACACGAAAAAAAAAGAAACTAAAAAGATAAATTTTTTCTCAAAATGTCAGCTTTTTGCCTAACGTCTACGGCTTCTGTAGACTAGATGCAGGAGGAGAACCCCCACCAGGAAGAGAACCAAACCGAAGAGAAGATGTGCGGAACCTGGAAGGGCGGGGAGGATACCTTTGCCCTCCTTGGGTGCAACCCTTTCCGTTGCAAACCGGTACACCTCCAGGATCCCCGCGAAGAAAGCCAGAACGGCCAAGATCCCGAAGAGCTTTATCCTGATTCCCTCAGGACCTGCGATCTCCCTTCCCTTCCCGGAAAGCTCGTAGTAAACCCACTTCCGGGAAGGGCTGTCGACCCTCTCTACCAGACCGGCTTCTCCGAGTTTCGACAGGTGCTCGTGAAGGGCTGCCTTGCTGAGGTTCAGTTCCCTGGAAAGCTCGCTCAGGGTCCTGCGCCTTNCGCGAAGCCTTTTCAGTATCTCCATCCTTGTCCTCGAAGACAGGGCCTTGAACAAGCGGAGCTCTTCCTCGNCCCCCCTCTCCTCCATCTCAAGGANACGGTCCTGCGGTCCTTTTAACCTTGAAGAAGAGCCAGTGCCTGGGCTCCCCCTTCCTGAACCTCAGCAGGCAGTAGGTCCCCCTCAGCCTCCTTCCCCTCAGCTCGAAGACCAGCCTGTCCTCCCTCCTCTCCTCCAGCACGTACTTCCCCCTGTCCCAGATCTCCACCACCCCCGCCCCGTAGCTCCCCTCGGGGATGACCCCCTCGAAGTCCTCGTAGCCCAGGGGGTGGTCCTCCACCTGCACGGCCAGCCTCTTCACCCCCTCCTCCGCCGGGGGCTCCTTGGGCACGGCCCAGCTCTTCAGCACCCCGTCCATCTCCAGCCTCAGGTCGTAGTGGAGGTGCCTGGCCCTGTGCCTGTGGATGACGTACTCACCCATTCCTCCCCAGCCTCTTCCTGGCCCAGGGGAGCTTCCCCCCCTCCCTGAGGATCTCCTCCTCCGAGGGGGAGAGGGGGGAGGGGAGGACCATCTCCCCCCCGCTCCACCTCACCCTCACCCTCCTCAGCTCCCCCGTCTCTATCCTCAGCCTCTCCCCCTCCCCCAGCGCCTCGTACTGGGAGGGCTCCAGCAGGAGGGGGAGGACCCCGAAGTTGATCAGGTTGTCCAGGTGGATGCGGGCGAAGGACCGGGCCAGCACCGCCCTCACCCCCAGGTACCTCAGCACCAGGGCCGCGTGCTCCCTGCTGGAGCCCTGGCCGTAGTTCTCCCCTCCCACCACGAAGCCCCCTCCCTCCTCCCTCGCCCTCCGGTGGAAGCCGGGATCCACCCTGTAGAAGGCGTACCTGGAGAGCTCGGGCACGTTGCTCCTGAGGGGGAGGACCTCCGCCCCCGCGGGGAGGATGTGGTCGGTGGTCACGTCGTCCCCCACCTTCAGCAGCACCTTCCCCTCCAGCACCGGGGGGAGGGGGGAGAGCTCGGGGAGGGGGCGGATGTTGGGCCCCCTGACCACCTCCACCCTCTCCGCCTCCTCGGGGGGGAGGGGGGGAAGGAAGCCCCCCGAGGGGAGGAAGCGGGAGGGCATCCTCACCCTGGGGTACCTGCCCATCTCCCTGGGATCGGTGAGGACCCCCCTGAGGGCGGAAACGGCGGCGGTCTCGGGGCTCACCAGGAAGACCCTGGCATCGGGGGTTCCGCTCCTTCCCTCGAAGTTCCGGTTGAAGGTGCGGAGGGAGGCCGCCCCGGAGGGCGGGGCACCCCCCATCCCTATGCAGGGGCCGCAGGCGCACTCCAGGATCCTGGCGCCGGCCCTCAGCAGGTGGGCCATCTCCCCGCTCCTCACCAGGTGCTCCACCACCTGCCTGGAGCCCGGGGAGATGAGCAGCTCCACCCCCTCCGCCACCCTCCTGCCCTTCAGGATCTTGGCCACCACCTTCAGGTCCCTGAGGGAGGAGTTGGTGCAGGAGCCTATCACCACCTGCTGCACCTCCACCCCCTCCACCTCCGCCACCGGCTTCACGTTCCCGGGGCTGTGGGGAAGGGCCACCAGGGGCTCCAGCCTCCCCAGCTCCACCTCCTCCACCTCCCCGTAGCCCTCCCCCTCCGGGAGGGGGGCCCAGTCCCCCTCCCTCCCCTGCGCCCTCAGGAACTCCCTCGTCACCCCGTCGCTGGGGAAGAGGCTGGTGGTGGCCCCCGTCTCCGTTCCCAGGTTGGCCACCGTGGCCCTCTCCGGGACGCTGAGCCTCCTCACCCCAGGCCCGAAGTACTCGAGGGCCCT
>QNVD01000034.1 GCA_004347925.1 Hadesarchaea archaeon | reverse complement strand
TGAACGAGAACTACCTGGCGATCCAGGAGGTGCTGGGGCTGGGGAGGGAGGAACTGGCGGCCCTGGCCCGCCACTCCTTCGAAGCCTCCTTCCTGCGAGAGAAGGAGAAAAGGAAGGGGCTGAGGGAGCTGGAGGAATATGTGAAGAGGTGGGAGGAAGGCCGCTGAGGTTTTGGGATCCGGCAGGCTCAGGATCCGAGCTCAGCCCTTCCTGAACTCGAAGGCTTGGTTCCGGAGGAAACCGTGCACCTCGTTTATCTGTTCCCCTCCGCCGAGGTTCCTGCTCCGGGAACCCCAGATGGTGCGGGGGAGGGGATTTGAACCCCCGAACCCCTACGGGACTGGCGCCTCAGGCCAGCGCCTTAGACCTGGCTTGGCTACCCCCGCATCCTCTCTTTTTTCACTCAGGGGGTTTATCCTTTTTCCTCAAGCTTTCCCACCAGCTTCTCGAACTCCCTGCACTTCTCCGCCAGGATCTCCACCGCCTGGAGGAAGAGCTGCTCGGGCTTGAGGGAGCCGTGGCTCTCCACCCTGAAGATGAACCGGCTGTCGTCGAAGCTCACCGTTACCGCCCTCCTCTTGCAGGCCTTCTCGCACATCCTGCAGAGGATGCACTTATCCACCTCCCCGACCACCACCTTCCCGTCCGAGGGCTGGAGGATCCCCGGGGGGCACACCTCCACGCACTCCCCACAGCCGTCGCACTTACCGGGGTCCACCCTCACGATGGGCTGGTACTTGTAGGAGGCTATGCCCGGCTGCCACTTCGCGTGCTGCTTTCCCCTCCCCAGCCTGGCGAAGGCGGTGAGCTCCAGCTTCTGTCCCTTCTCCAGCCTGACGATGGGTATGGAGGGGCTCACCGGCACCACGTTCTCGTCGGAGGACTGCAGGTCGCCGCTCGTCACGGTGTGGGGCCCCTCCTTGGAAAGGGAGAGGGTGACGGTGCACTTGGGGCACCCCGCCCCCTCGCACTTGCACTCCTCGGGAAGGTTGTATCCCCTGAGGGGCGTCTTCAGGGGGATCATGGCCAGGCGGTGGGCTATGATCTCGTCGTGCAGGGCGGAGTCGTTGAACTTCACCTCCAGCTCGTCCACGGCCATGACGGGCACCTCCCTGAGGATCACCCTCCGGAGGGAGTTGGCCAGGGCCGGGTTTATCCCCTCCAGCTTAAGCTCCATCTCCTCCCCCGTGAGGAAGTTCACCTTCACCTCCATTCAGACCCTCCTTCCCCTCCTCCCACCCTTCCTCTTCGTGCCGTCGTGCGGGATGGGGGTGACATCCTCTATGCTGCCTATCTTCAGCCCCGCCCTGGCCAGGGCCCTGATGGCCGCCTGAGCCCCCGGACCGGGGCTTCTGGGACCGCTTCCCCCCGGCGCCCTCACCTTGATGTGAACCCCCACTATCCCCTTCTCCATGGCCTCCTCCGCGGCCTTGGCCGCCGCCTGCATGGCCGCGTAGGGTGAGGCCTCCTCCCGATCGGTCTTCACCACCATTCCCCCGGACTTCCTGGAGATGGTCTCCGCCCCGGTCAGGTCGGTGATGTGGATGATGGTATCGTTGAAGGAGGAGTAGATGTGGGCCACTCCCCACCTGCCCGTCCGGTGCTCGCTCATCCCTCACCCCCCTGGGGTGCCTCCGGAGGGGCCGGAGGGGGAGGAACCTGGAGGGAACACTCCACCTTCCCCTCCTCCTCCGTGGAGACCAGGTAGCTGGGCACCCTCACCCTCTGGCCACCTATGCTCACGTGACCGTGAACGATGAGCTGCCTGGCCTGACGGGGCGTCCTGGCCATGCCCTTCCTGAAAAGCACCGTCTGCAGCCTCCTCTCCAGCAGGTCCTCCAGGGTGAGGCTCAGCACGTCGTCCAGCGTGGCGTTCTCCCCCACCAGCCCGAACTTCCTCAGCCTCTCCAGCAGCTGCCTGGTCTCCAGCTCCGCCTGCCTCCCGCTCAGGGCCAGCAGCCTCCTGGCCTGCCTCCTCCACCCCCTCAGGATGGCCGCCATCTTCCATATCTCCTTCTTCCTCCTGAGGCCGTACTTCTTCAGGAGGGCGTCCTCCGCGTCCATCCTGGTCTTGTCCCAGGGATGGAGCGGTCTGCTGTATTTCTTCCTCTGCCTCTTCAACCCCTCACCCCTTCTTCTCCTTCTTGGACTCCTTGGCCTTGGCCGCCTCCTCCCTCATCCTCACTTCCTTCCTCTTCACTCCCACGGTCATTCCCCTCCTTCCCGTGGTCCTGGTCCTCTGCCCCCTCACCGGAAGACCCAGCTCATGCCTTATTCCCCTCCGGCTCCTGATCTTGCGCTCCAGGGCGATGTCCCCCTCCACCGCCATCTCCAGCTCCGGCCCCAGCAGGTGCAGGTCCTTCCCCGTCTCATAATCCTTCCTGCGGTTGAGCATCCAGGAGGGGAAGCCGTACCTGGCGGGATCCTTCAGGACCTCCTCCAGCTTCTTCACGGTCTCCTCGTCCAGGGCGCCCAGCTTCTCGGAGGGATTGACCCCCACCGCCAGCGCCGCCGCCCTGGCGAAGGAGGGGCCCACCCCCTTGAGCTCGGAGAGGGCCCACTGCACGGGCTTGTCCCCGGGCAGGTCCTTGTACACCACCCGCACGATGTGCCTGAACTCGGCCATTCCGAAAACTTCAAAGCCGCGACTTATAAGACCTACCCCGCCCCGAGCGGTGGCGCCGGGGGAGGGATTTGAACCCTCGCGACCCAAAGGGTCACACGCTCTCCAGGCGTGCGCCTTACCTGGCTAGGCTACCCCGGCGGTCCACCCCTCTCCGCGGGTGGAGTAAAAAGTCTATCTGGACCACCTCCTCTCCCTCTCCTCCACCTCCTCCAGCAGGTCCCTCCTCCCGGCCCTCTCGAAGCACCGCCTGGCCCTCCTCAGGCCCCAGAGGGCATCGCCCAGATCCCCCCTCTCCCGGTGGGCCTCCGCACATCTCAGCCAGGCCCTTCCCGCCCTCTCGTATCCCACGGTTCCCGCCTCCGCCGCCCTTTCCCAGGCCTCCGCCGCCCTGAAGAACTCCCCGGCCCCCTCGGCCCTTCCGGCCAGGAGCTCGTAAGCCCTCCCCTCCTCCTGGGGCCTTCCGGACAGGGACCAGCACCTGGCGGACTCCAGCATGAGGAAGTGGAAGAGCCCGAGGTCCCCCCCTCCCCTCGCCGCCAGCTCCGCCGCCTCCTCGTACCCCCTGGCGGCCTCCTCCAGCCTTCCCTCCCCCTCCAGCAGCCTGCTCTCCCTGTACCTCCCGTAGGAGGCCAGGAAGTAGCTCCCCTTCTTCCCCTTCAGCTCCGCGTACTCCCTCCAGAGCTCGAGGGCGGTTCCCACCTCCCCCCTCCTCTCGGCCTCCGAGGCCCTCGCCTCCAGCTCCCTGGACAGCTCGTAGGGATCGGAGCTCACTCCCTCCCCTCCAGGAGGAAGCCCCTCAGGACTCCGGCCTCCTCCGCCAGCTCCCTAACCCTCCTTCCCACCTCCTCCACCCCGGCCCTCAGGTAGGTCCCCCCTCCGAATACCTCCCGGAGAACCCTCTCCCCGAAGGAATCGTCCTCCTCCACCCGCAGGAGGACCGAACCCGGGGCGAACTCCACCCCCTCCAGCAGACCGTCCCCGTCCCCATCCACCAGCCCCACCACCGGGAGGGAGTACCTGCTCAGGATGTCCCCCACCACGCAGGTGGTGTCGTCTCCCACCGTCACCGCCCCCCTTATCCCCCTCTCCAGGTGCCCGTAGATGCCGTAGCCGGCGTGATCCACGAAGACCACCTCCTCCC
>QNVD01000033.1 GCA_004347925.1 Hadesarchaea archaeon | reverse complement strand
CGGCCGCATACGGGAAGAGTTCGGCCCTACCCGAGAGGTCCAGTTTGGCCCCCCTCGGCTCCCCCCTCACCCTCCATCCCCCTCCTCCCCTCGCCACTCTCACCCCCATCTCCTCCAAGAGCCGCAGGAAGGAGACGCCCTCCCCCTCACCCTCCCCCCTGAACACCAGCCTGGAATCCGTGAGGAGGGAGGCCAGCACGAAGGGGGCGGCGGCGTGGAAGCTGGGGGGCACCGTCAGGACCCCTGGCCTCAGCTCACCGGGGGAGATCCTGATCCTCCTCCCCCTGCCGGAGATCCTCGCCCCCGCCCTCCTCATCATCTCCACCATCCTCCTTCCCTCCCCTTCCACCTCCACCTCCACCCCCTCCCTCGTGAAGGGGGAAAGGAGGAGGAGGGGGAAGAGCTCAGGGGGCTCCGCCTCCACCCTTCCCCCCCTCAGGCCCCTCCCGAAGACTATGAAGGGGGGTGTACCACCGGACCCCGTCGGGCTCAGCTCCCCCCCCAGGGACCGGAGCATCCTGAGGAGGGGAAGCATAGAGCGGCGGCGGAGCTGGGCGTCCCCCGTCACCACCACTACCCCGGAGGAGAGGGCGGCGAGACCCGCCAGCATCCCGAAGACCGTCCCCGAGTTGCCCGCCTCCAGCACGTTCCCCTTGGGCTCCACCCTTCCCCCCCTTCCCCAAATGGTCCACTCCCTCGAACCCCTGTTCAGGGTGGCCCCCAGCTTCTCCAGCTCCCGCAGGAGGGGCAGGGTGTCCCTCACCGCCAGGGGCCTCCTCACCACGCTCTTCCCCTCCCCCAGGAAGGCCAGAACGGAGAGGAACTGGGTGTAGAGCTTGGAGGGCTGCAGGGGCACCTCCCCGGAAAGGGAGCCTCCTCCTTTAACCCGGAGCTCCATCCTCCCTCTGGGTAAGGGGAAGGGAAGACCCTACTTGAGGATTTTGGTGATGGCCCTGGCCGCCGCCTCTATGTCCTTCATGGTCTTGGCCCCGGCGCACACCCCCTTCCCCGAAACGAAGAGGAGGACCACGGCCTTGGGCTTCTCCAGCCTGAAGACCAGGCCCGGGAAGACCTCCGGCTCGTACTCGGTGTTCTCGTAGGTTCTGGAGATCTTCTCCAGGTCGAACTCCCTCTTGAAGTCGAAGGAGGCCACGATGTTCTGCACCTGCACCTTGGGCTCCGACTTTATCTTGGCCCCCGCCTTCTTCAGCTTCTGGGTGAGCTTCTTGATGGCCAGCCTGGCATCCCTCATGCTCCGGGCCCCCACGCAGTTCATCTTCCCGGAGGAGAAGATCAGGAAGGAGGCGGGGGGATCCTCCGACTTGTAGGCTATGCCGGGGAAGACCTCGGGGTCATACCTGGCGTTGTCCAGAACCTTCGCCAGCCTCTCCAGGTTGAAGGTGACCCCCTCGTAGGCCACGGAAAGGACGATGTTCTGAATCTCTATGTCCACCCCCGGTACCGGCATCCAAACACTTCTAAAGTTGCGGGGATTTAAAAGGTTGGGAAGGTGGCCGTGAGGAAGACCAAGTTTGGCTCCTTCGTGGTGGGGGAGATGCCCGAGGGGTGCAGGCTCTGCGTCAGGGGAGCCAAGCTGGTGCTCTTCCTCACGGGCCTCTGCCGCCTCTCCTGCTTCTACTGCCCCCTTTCCTCCCTGAGGAGGGGGAAGGATGTGGTCTACGCCAACGAGCGCCCCATCCGCTCCTCCAGGGAGCTGCTGGAGGAGGCCGAGCTCATGGACGCCCTGGGCACGGGGATCACGGGTGGGGACCCCTCCCTCCGGTTCAGGAGGCTGCTGCGCTACCTGAGGGTGCTGAAGGAGGAGCTGGGACCCGGGCACCACGTGCATCTCTACTGCACGGAGCTCTCCAGGGAGAGGCTCAGGAGGCTGAAGGAGGAGGGTCTGGACGAGATAAGGTTCCACGCCTGGAGCCCGGAGCCCGTGAGGAGGGCCGTGGAGGTGGGGCTGAACACCGGGGTGGAGCTGCCCTCCCTGCCAGGGAGCTTTCGCACCCTCACCAGGCTCCTGAAGGACCTGGAGGAGGTGGGGTGCTCCTTCGTGAACCTGAACGAGCTGGAGTTCTCCGAAACCAACTCCCAGGAGCTGAGGAGGAGGGGCTTCAGGCTCAAATCGGACACCTCGGTGGCCGTGAAGGGAAGCGAGGAGCTGGCCCTGAGGGTGCTGGAGTGGGCCTCCGAAAACACCGAGCTGGACCTCCACTACTGCCCCAGCCGACTGAAGGATGGGGTGCAACTCAGGAACCGCCTGAAGAGGAGGGCCAGGAGGGTGGCCAGACCCTACGAGGCCCTCACCCCGGAGGGTCTGCTGGTCAAAGGGGTGATCACCGGAATCCCCAGGGAGAGGCTGGAGGGGGAGAGAAGGAGGCTGAGGAGGAAGTACGGGATCCCCCCCGAGCTGATCTCGGTGAACGGGAGGAGGGGCAGGCTGGAGACCTCCCCGGAGATAGCGGAGGAGCTCTCGGAGGTGGAGGAGGGGCTGAGGTTCTTCTGGGTGGAGAGCTATCCCACCTTCGAAGGAATGGAGGTGACCGTGATCCCCCTCCCCCTGCGCTCCTCCGCGGGAAGGGAGCGCTGAGGGGCTAGGGTCCCTTGGGGGTCTCCTTGACCGAGGCCTCGCTCCTGGCCAGAACGATGTCCCCTATGGCGAGCACGTTGGAGAAGGGGATGGACAGGATGCTGTTCCCCTTCTTTCCCAGGGCCAGGCCCACCACCCTGCCCTCCTCGTCGCTCAGGAGCACGTCCCAGACGGAACCCACGTACTTCGCCTTGTCGTTGTAGATCCTGAGCCCCTGAAGCTTGGAGAGCCTCAGCATCTTCGGTTCTGGGAGAGCTCCGATATAAACCTGACGGGTGCTCGGTTTTCCTCGAATTAGGTGAGTTCCCGTTTTTTTAACCGGGGGGAAGGGGCCCGCCGGCTGCTCCCACTGGGATGGAGAGCGGGATGATCCCGTCGGCCCGAGGGGGGAGGGGGACGGCCCCCGCTGGGCAAGGCCCCGAGAGGGGGGACGGGAAACCGATCAGGCCCCCGAAGAGAGCCTGATCAGGCCGAGGAGCCGGTTTTTCCCGAGGTCCAACCGGATGCCCGCCGCTTCGGCGGGGGTCCTCCCCAGCCCCTGGTGCGTCCTCACGTAGTTGTACACCATCCTCCTCAGGTCCAGGAAGGCCTCGGCCGAGGCCAGGCTCTTGAAGTGCCTCATCGTCTTGTACCTCTGCTTTATGTCCTGGTTGTGGCGCTCGATGGGGTTGTTGTTGAACCGCAGGCCGTACTGCCTGCAGGCGATGGGGACGCCCTGGACCAGCCTCGCCACCCGGTAGAAGTGCCTGTTGAACGCCCTCCTGTACTGTCCCAGCCCGTCGCTCACGAAGGTCACGAGCCTCCTCTCCCCTGGCGGCCTGCGGCGCTCCCTCTCGAAAACCTCCCTTACCTGCCCTCCGACGCGGTTCTTTAGCTCCCTGAAGAACTCGTCGAACTCCTCCAGGCTCCTGCTCCCCGCCAGCCTCGTCTGCAGGTTGAACTTCGTCCCGCTGTCCACCGCGTTCATGCTCCAGCACGTTTTTTCCCCACCTTGACCTCCACCTCGTCGAGGTGGATGCGCCCCCTGAGCCTTGGCCTAACCCGCCTGCGCTCGAACCTCCTCAGGAGCTTTGAATAGCTCCTCACCCAGTCCAGGATGGTGGAGTCCGCCGGTCGGTAGCCGTGGTGCTGGTCCACGATCTCCCTGATCTTGCTCAGGGAGAGCCCCTCGACGTATAGGTGC
>QNVD01000032.1 GCA_004347925.1 Hadesarchaea archaeon | reverse complement strand
GGGGACTGCTGGAGATAGAGCTGGACCTAGGGGAGGTCTTGGAGAGGCTCGACCGGGAAAGGCTGCGGAGGGACCCCCCCAGCGTATGGAAGTACCGGGTCTTCCTCCCCGTGGAAGATGAGAGCAAGATAGTGACGCTCGGCGAAGGGGGCACCCCCCTCTACCGGTGCAGGAGGCTGGAGGAGAGGTGGGGGGTAAGGGAGCTCTACGTGAAGTACGAGGGGGCCAACCCCACGGGCTCCTTCAAGGACAGGGGAATGACGGTGGGGATCACCAGGGCCCTGGAGATGGGGGTCAGGGTGGTGGCCTGTGCCTCCACCGGAAATACCTCGGCCTCGCTGGCGGCCTACGCGGCCAAGGCGGGCCTGAGGTGCCTGGTGATCCTGCCGAGCGGGAAGGTGGCCATGGGGAAGCTGGCTCAGGCCCTGGCGTACGGGGCCAAGGTGGTGGCCGTGAGGGGGAATTTCGACAGGGCGCTCTCCCTCCTGAGGAGGATGTGCGAGGAGAGGAAGGAGCTCTACCTCCTCAACTCGCTGAACCCCTTCAGGCCGCAGGGGCAGAAGACCATAGGCTTCGAGATAGCGGAGCAGCTGGGATGGAGGGCCCCGGACAGGGTGGTGGTGCCTATGGGGAACTGCGCCAACATATGGGCCATCTACAAGGGCTTCTTGGAGTTCCAGAGGGCGGAGCTGGTGAGGGACATGCCGAGGATGACGGGTATTCAGGCGGAGGGGGCCAAGCCCATCGTGGAGGCCATCAAAAAGGGCCTCGAGAGGTTCGTCCCCGTGGAGAACCCGGAAACCATTGCCACGGCCATAAGGATAGGCAACCCCGTGAATGGACCCAAGGCCCTCAGGGCCATAAGGAATTCGGGCGGGACGGCTGAGAGCGTGACGGATCAGGAGATCGTGGAGGCCCAGCTCCTCCTGGCCAGGTTGGAGGGGATAGGGGTGGAACCGGCCAGCGCGGCCTCGCTAGCAGGGCTTAAAAAGCTGGTGGAGGCAGGAGAGGTGGAGAGGGACGAAACGGTGGTTTGCGTGGCCACGGGAAACCTCATGAAAGATCCCGAGGAGGTGGTGAGGGTCTCGGGAGGCCCCATGGAGCTGGAGGAGGAGGAGGTCGGGGGAGTGCTGGAATGAGGACGAGGACACCCAGGGAGGCCATGGAGCTCACCTTCGAACTCCTCCGCAGGCACCACGAGTGGATGAAAACCACCATAAACCTGATAGCCAGCGAGAACGTGACCAGCCTGGCCGTGAGGGAGGCCCTGCTCACGGATTTCCAGCACAGGTACGCCGAGGGATGGCCTGGGGAGAGGGTCTACGCGGGATGCAGGTACATCGATGAGGTGGAGCTGCTGGGGATAGAGCTGGCGAAGGAGCTCTTCGGAGCCGAGCACGTGAACGTTCAGCCCGTTTCCGGTGTGACGGCCAACTTGGCCATGTACACCTCCCTGACTGAGCCCGGAGACAGGATGATGTGCCTCGCCATTCCCTCCGGGGGGCACATAAGCATGGGTAAGAAAAGGCTGGGCGGAACGGCCGGGGCGGTTCACGGGCTTGAGGTGGAGTACTGGCCCTTCGACGAGAAGAGGATGAACATAGACGTGGACGCGGCCCTCAAGAGGGTTCGGGAGCTCAAACCCAAGCTTCTCCTCTTCGGGGGGAGCGTTCTCCTCTTCCCCCACCCCGTTAGGGAGTTCCGGGAGGTGGCGGACGAGGTGGGGGCCTACATAGGGTACGATGCCGCTCACGTGGCGGGGCTGATAGCGGGAAAGCAGTTCCAGGATCCCCTTAGGGAGGGGGCGGACGTGATGACCTGCAGCACCCACAAGACGCTTCCAGGGCCCCAGCACGGAATGATCATGTGCAGGAAGGAGCTGGCGGAGGCGGTGAACAGGGCGGTCTTCCCAGGGGTGGTGAGCAACCATCACCTCCACTGTGTGGCGGCGCTGAACGTGGCGCTCGCCGAGATGCTGGAGTTCGGAAGGGAATACGCGGCCCAAATCGTGCGGAACGCGAAGGCCCTGGCGGAGGAACTTCACGACGGGGGGCTCAAAGTGCTGGGCGCCGATCTCGGGTTCACCTCCTCCCACACGGTTCTGGTGGAGGTGGTGAAGGAAGGGGGAGGAAGGGAGGTGGAGGAGAAGCTGGAGAGGGCCAACATTCTGGTGAACCGCAACCTGCTTCCCTGGGACATCAGGGAGGGAAGGAACTACAAGAATCCCGGGGGAATAAGGCTTGGGGTTTCGGAGGTTACCAGGCTCGGGATGAAGGAGGAGGAAATGGGGAGGGTGGCTGAGTTCATCCTGAGGGTGGTGAGGGGGGAGGCTCCGGAGAGGGTGGCCCAGGAGGTCGCGGAGTTCAGGAAGAGGTTCACCAAGATTCACTACGCGTTCGATTCGGCGGCCGAGGCCTACGAGTACATAAGGCTCAGGTAGCGGCGGAATAACTTCGGGCCATCTCTCTCACCCCAGAACTCTTTTGTTATTGCAACTGAAACGCGTCAGTGGAGGCTTCGGGAGGTGAAAAAAGTATGCGTCCAGTTTTTATTGAGGAAAAAAAAGTTCCCCGTTTTGAAAGGAGGAAGGGCTCTCTTGTTACCGCTTCAAAAATAAGCCTCCTCCACAGACCGAGCGGTGTGGGGGGAAACTTTTGGAAGAGCTCACGGGGCTTGAGGAAAGGCTAAAGGAGAAGCTGCGGGAGTTCTTCTCCGAGCGGAAGATCAGGAGGAAGCTGGAGGAAGCCGAGACCACAGGGAAGCTCTCGCTGGTGGTGGATTTCGAGGATCTGATGGGCTACGAGTACGAGGAGAAAAGGAGCCTGGCCGAGGTTCTCCAGGACTCCCCCCGCCACTTTTTCAAGGTAGCCAACGAGTTGCTGGTGGAGGAAACCGGTCGCCCCAAGATGCAGCTCAGGGTGAGGGGGGCGATGGAATCCACCAAGATCCGCAACCTCAGGGCGGAGCACGTGGGCAAGTTCATACAGGTGGAGGGCATCCTCACCAGGGCCAGCGAGATAAAGCCCGAGATAAGGGAGGCCCTCTTCAGGTGCCTGCACTGCGGGGAGCTGAACACCGTTCTGCAGAGCGGGGATGAAAGCTACAGGGAACCCCTCAGCTGTCAGAACCCCAACTGCAGGAAAAGGGGGCCCTTCAAGCTGGAGGTGGAGAAGTCCGAGTTCAGGGACTGGCAGAGCCTGAGGATCCAAGAAAGGCACGAGGAGCTGAGAGGGGGCCGCATGCCCATGATGCTTGACTGCGTGGTGAGGGATGATCTGGTGGACGTGGCGGTTCCCGGCAACCACGTGGTGATGACGGGCATACTGGAGGTTTTCCAGGAGGGAGGCTTCAAGCAGAAGAAGAAGACCTTCAGGAAGATCTTGGACATTTCCTACCTCGAGGTCCTGCAGAAGGGAGTGGAGGAAACGGAGCTCACGGAGGAGGACGAGAAGAAGATAAAGGAGATGGTGAAGGATCCCTGGCTGTACAACAAGATCATTCAATCGGTGGCTCCCAGCGTTCACGGGTATGAGGCGGTGAAGGAGGGAATTGCCCTGATGCTCTTCGGCTGCGACCCCTTGGAGCTGCCCGACAAAACGAGGGTGAGGGGGGACATCCACATCCTGCTGACCGGGGACCCGGGGGTGGCGAAGAGCATGATGCTCTCCTGGACGGCGAGTGTGGCGCCCAGGGGGCTGTACACGTCCGGGAAAAAGGCCACGGGGGCAGGGCTGACGGCCACGGCGGTCAGGGACGAGCTGGGGGGAGGATGGACCCTGGAGGCGGGG
>QNVD01000031.1 GCA_004347925.1 Hadesarchaea archaeon | reverse complement strand
CCCACCTTCTCCCCCTCCAGCCAAACCTCCACCTTCTCCCCCAGCACCAGGAGCTCCCCCCTCCCCAGCTCCAGCTCCACCTCCCTCTCGTTTCCCCGGTGGGAGAAGGAGAGGGCCCTAACCTCCTCCAAGAAAAAGCGAAGCCCCTGGAGGGATCTCTCCCTCTCCTCCATCCTCTTGAGCCTCTCCACCCCCGCCAGCCCCAGGGAGAGGGTGGAGAGGGAGAGGAGAAGGCCCAGCAGGAGCACCAGGGGAAAGGACTCCATCGCTCACTCTATGGCCACCTGCCCCTCCCAGGGCAGGTAGCCGGGATGGGTCACCCTCACGCTGGCGAGATAGGGGATCCCGCTCCTGGGAAGGGAGAAGGTGTAGCTGCTGGAGGAGGAGCCCAGCGTGTGCATCTTCACCCCTCCCGGATACCTCACCTCCACGGTGGCCCCGTTGAGCGGCTCCCCCGTCTCCCCGTCGAAGACGCTCACCTGGAGGGATCCCCCTCCCCTGTAGGAGAGGAGCACCCTCAGGTCCCTCCACATCATCCTCTCGGAGGTGTTGACGAACTGGGTGAGGACCCCCATGGAGATGGCCCCCACGGCCAGGGCTATCACCAGCTTGATGGGAATGTCCATGGCTCCCCTCTCGTCCATCGGGGGGTTTGGGGGAGGGCCCTTTTTTAAGGGGGCAACACCTCCACCCTCACCCTGCGCCAGAAGTGGAGGCGGGGGGGCCGGAAGAGGATGGAGAAGGCCCGGAGGAGGACCCCCTCCTCCTCCGCCCTCCAAAGCTCCACCGAGAACTCCGGGTCAACCTCCCCGAAGGGCCTGAGAACCCTGGCATCGGGCCTCTGGATCACGAAGAAGAGATAAGCCCTCTCCCCCCTTCGGGAGAGCCCGCGGAGGAGCCTCAGGTGCCTCCTCCCCCTCTCCGTGGGCCTGTCCGGAAACTTGGCCACGCCCTCCTCCACGTGGGTGCAGGACTTCACCTCCACGTAGCTCCTCTCCCCCTCAGCCCCCTCAAGCACGAAGTCCAGCCTCCCCTCCCCCATGGTCTTCTCCCGGAAGAGGATTCGGCTTCCCCTGAGCTCCGGGAGGAGCCCCTCCTCCAGGGCCCTGGCGAAGAGGGGGTTGGCCAGCGAGGAGTCCACCATCACGTAGATCCTCCCCACCCTGACGGCCAGGGCGGTGAGGGGGGTCTTCCTCCCGGTTCCCTCCCTCCTCTCGCAGAGCACCTCCCTCCCCGGAGCCAGCACCGTGCGGAGGGCCCCCGGATCGGGCAGGTGAACCCTCTCCACCCCCTGGCCCATCCTGACCAGGAGGGTGAAGCGGTTGGGCCATCACCAGCAGTTCTAAAAAAGAAAGACTTAAACAGAGATAAGTAGTTCCTTCCTTTAAAAGCTCTACACACTTAAAAAGCTGCTGGGAGTCACTACGAGAACTATCCAGCGCTGGGATAAAGAAGGAAAAATAAGAGTCGTCAGAACACTTGGCGGTAGAAGGCGGATACCTGAAAGCGAAATTAAGCGAATTCTCGGATGGAAGGAAAAGAGGGCAGTAGTGGTTATGCTAGGGTCTCTTCTGCAACTCAAAAAGACGACTTGGAAAGACAGAAGCAACTTTTACACAGCTACGCTAAAGACAAGGGTTACGACGAAATTCAAACACTAAGCGACGTGGGTTCAGGCCTTAACGAGAAAAGGAAGGGATTTCTCAAGCTCCTAGAGATGGTTGCTGAGAGAAAAGTTTCCAAGGTGATCGTCGCTTATGAGGATAGGCTGACCAGGTTCGGCTTCGAAACGCTGAGGAAATTATTCCAAGCCTTCGGAACCGAGATAGAGGTAATAAACCGTGAGGAGAAAACCCCTCAGGAGGAGCTCGTTGGGGACCTGATGACCATCGTTTCCCATTTTGCCGGAAAACTCTACGGGATGAAGTCGCACAAATACAAGGAGGTGGTTGGAGGTGTCGGGAAGCTCATATCGGGTTAGAGCGTACAGCGTGAGGCACGAATATGATGTAACCGAGTTCCTCGAGGCGTACAGGAGCCTGCTTCAAAGCGCGGTGGACGAGATATGGGCGCGGATCAGGTGGATTGAAAAGCCGGCCGAGCCGAAGCACGGAGTTCCGGGCGTGAGGTACACGGCCAGGCGCCTCATCCCCATCCTTCCGAAGGACGGCTCCTTCAAGCACCACGAGCTGAGGGAGAAGCTGAAGGAGGCCTGGCCCCACGCCGTTCACTACGTGGACTCCGCCATAAAGCTGGCCTACTCCATCCTCAGGAGCTGGAGGAGGAACTACCTGAAGGGGGACCGGGGAAGGGAGAAGCCGAGGGTGAGGAGGAGGTTTGCCAGGGTCAAGGAGACCCTTTACGTTCTCCGGGACGGAAGGCTCAGGATAACCCTGGACGCGCGGGAGAGGTACCTCGAGTTCGACCTGAGGAACGCCTGGTTCTGGAAAAGGGCGAAGGGTGAGCCGGGGGAGCTCATCGTGAGGGAGGACTCGCTGATCTTGACCTTCAGGGAAATCTGCAACAAGGAGGAGCCCGCCAAAAGGCTCGCCTGGGACTCCAATGAGGCCTCCCTCGACGCCTTCGACCCGGAGCTCGGCTGGGTCCGCGTCGACCTGAGGGGGCTCTACCACATCCATAGGGTCTACGAGCAGAAGAGGAGGAGGCTGCAGGAGCTGGCGTCGAGGAAGCCCTCGCTCCGGGGGGTGCTGGGGAAGTACGCGGATAGAGAACGCAACAGGGTGATGGATGCGGCGCACAAGCTGACGACCGAGCTGGCGAGGAGGTTCCCGGAGACGGAGCACAGGTTCGAGAGGCTGGAGAAGGGGGAGATGTTCAACGGGGGACGGGCACACAACAGGAGGCTGGCGAAGGCGGACTGGTCCATGGTCCGCTCGATGCTGGCCTACAAGGCGGGGGTCGGAGAGCCCCTCGACCCGCGGAACTCCACCCGGAGGTGCTCCAGGTGTGGGGGAATGAACAAAGCCCCGAAGGGAGCGGTCTTCGAGTGCGGGTCCTGCGGGCTGAGGGTGGACAGGCAGCTGAACGCGGCGGTGAACCTGTACCTTCAGATGGAGGGACTTCCCCACGACCCGAGATGGTTCGATCGGGTCGTGGGAGGGTTCGCCCTGACGGGGGAGGAGCGTGATGGGAACCCCGATGAACCCTCGAGGGGTTCGAGCGTGGTGATTCCCCAGAGCTGCGTATGTCGATCAAAGACTACGTAGCTCAGAACCCTGTCCAGCATCCTACCCCTCAGGAGGGGTCCGGGGCGCTCCAGCAGAAGCCTCAAGCTTCCCCTCTGGGAAGTTTTCCCCTTCCGAACGGGAAACAAAAAGAAATAAAAAGGAGGCGGATTTTTGCCGCTACGAGCTTGGGGCTTGGGCCGTGCTGGGCGCCGACGAAGCCTCAGGCTTCTTTTTCTCCTCTTTCTTCTTCTTGGCCACTCTTTTCACCTCCCTTCCCATTTTGTTTAAAGCAAAAGCATACGGCTTAAAGGGTTTATGTATTGAACAAAAATGTACTATAAAGTATTAAAAGATACAATAAAGAAGAGTGGGGGATGGAAACCGGAAGAACCCTCCTGCTTCGGAGGGAGGGATACCTGGATCCGGCCCGCTTCTACCTGGGGGTGAGGGGGAAGCTGGGGCCCTCCTTCCTGCTGGAATCGGCCGAGGGACCTGGGGAGCTGGCCAGGTACTCCGTGGTGGGCTACTCCCCCCTCCTCCACCTGGTGGTGAAGGACGGGTGCTTCAGGCTCTGGAGGAGGGGGGAGCTGGCGGAGGAGGGGAGGG
>QNVD01000308.1 GCA_004347925.1 Hadesarchaea archaeon | reverse complement strand
CACGTCCCAGCAAGGCCTCAACTTTAAATCCATAATACCGGGCTAGGTCTCTGAGCGCCCCGACCGTGAATAACTTGACATGTCCCTCGCTTTTATCTCCATAGAGAAAATTGCCGACGTGAACCCTACTCACGTGAAGACCGGGAGGCATCAGGCCCAAGTTCATGAACACGAGATTGTGGAGCGAGGTCAGGTTCACCGTGGAGATCACCGCGTAGCCCCCTTTTTTTCAGAACCCTCCTCACCTCTAGCAAAACGCCATCGGTGTTCCAGAGGTGTTCCAAAACTTGGTTTGATACCACTACATCGAAGAAACCATCTTTGTAAGGAAGTTTGGTATTAGCGTCGTGCGTGATTGCCTTTATTCCTTTTTTTCTGGCACACTTCACGGCTTCTTTGTTAATGTCGATACCGTACAGCCTCTTAGTCCCGATTGTCTTTCCCACTTCAAGAGTGAACTCACCGGAAGAACAACCGATATCCAGCACCTTTGCGTTGGGGTTCCTCTCGAGAAGCGAGAGTAACTGTACCTGGTTTTCCCTGTACCATCTCCCCATCATCGCGCGGAGTTTAAGACCAACCTTTCTCATCATCTTTTCCCCCACTTTTGCAGTTTTACTATAATTTAATGATATGGATGTGGGGGTGGTGCTGTTGAGGAGTTCGCGGAGGTGCTGGGGAGGGTCCTGCGGGAGGGCGGAAGGGAGTACAGGTTCCTGGGGCTGAGAGGGAGCGGGAAGGCTCGCGGCTCCTGCGGTTGCTCACCCTGGAGCTGGGAAGGCGGTGAGGGAGGCGTGTCGGGAGGTCTCAGGAGAGCAGCCACCTCCAGAGGGGCAGGAACCTCACCCTCCTCCCCCCCAGCCCCACCGATTCCTCGTAGTCCCAGGTGATGACCTCCAGCTCCCTGCACCCCACCGCCCCGCCCGCCTCCAGCAGCCCCTCCAGCTCCCTCTTCTCCACCTCATCCCTTCCGCTGGCGTAGGTCACCTGGATCAGCCTCTTGGTGGAGGTCCCCTCCCTCACCACGAAGTCCACCTCCCTCCCACGGTGATCCTTCCAGTAGAAGAGCCCTGTTTCCCCCCTCCTCCTCAGCTCCAGGAAGACCGCGTTTTCCATGAGCCTCCCCATCTCCTCCTCAAACCTGGTGTCCGTCGAGTGGCAGATCAGGCCGGGATCGTTCAGGTAGACCTTCGGTACGCACAGGAAGCTCTTCCGAAGGGAGGGGGAGAACTTGGGAAGGAAGAAGCAGAACATGGCCTCCTCCAGGGCATCGGCGTATCCGTAAAGGGTCTTCTTGCTCACCTCCACTCCCCTCGACTTGAGCGAGTTGAAGACCCTGTTCACCGAGAACTCCCTGGAGAAGGAGGAGAGGAGATGGGCCATCAGGAGCCGCACCACGTGTGGTTCCTTCGCCCCCAATCTCTCCACCACGTCTCTGAAGATGACCAGGTCGAGGTAGTCCCTGAAGAAGGTTCTCCGGTTGACGGGGGTGAAGACGATGTCCGGAAAGCCCCCGTCCTTCAGGTATGCCCTCAGGAGCCCCTTCACCGAGCTCTCCGCCCTGGTGGAGAGGGGCTCCCTCGGCTCCCCGCCTTTGGCCCCCAGGAACTCCCGGAAGGAGAGGGGGAAGACGGGGACCGGGAGGGCCCTGCCCCTGAGCTGGGTGGCGATCTCCCTGCTGAGGAGCTTTGAGGAGGAACCCGTTACGAAGAGGAAGTACCTCCTCTTCTCGAAGAGGGTGTAGACGAGCGTCTCCCAGCCCTTCAGCCTCTGGACCTCGTCCAAGAAGATGAACTCGGGCTCCCTACCGTAGAGCTCCTGGTGCAGGCTCACGGCCTTGGCCACCTCCCCCATTTCCAGGGAGGAAACCGGATACTCCTCGAAATTGAGGAAGAGGTACTCCTCTTCCCTCAGGCCCCTCTTGTTCAGGATCAGGTCGTAGAGGGAGTAGGTTTTGCCGGCCCTTCTGGGTCCGATTACGCTCACGATGAAGTTCTTGAGGAGCGGAAACTCCACCCGTCTTTCCCTGACCTCAAGGTTTCTTATGTCCTCCTTCTTGTCCACGAGGTATCTTCTCATTCTGTTTACTGTAGGGGGAAACTTTTATAAAAATCTTTACCCCTACAGGTAACAAAACAGGGTCGGAAGGGGCCGGGGCTCCTTCAACAGGAAGAGGATCTGAAAGCGGGCCACGTGTGGGAAGGGGGCCCGTGTAGCGGTACCGGTGCACGAGGTTCTTCGGGCCCCCCGATTACCCGAAGAAAATACTTGGGCGAGNTGCCAGGCGGTTCGCTATGCAGGATTCTAGGTCCTCGACGAGCAGACCGTCGATCCTTCCCCCACTTGCTCACGAGGAACTGGCCCCCTTTCCACCCAGCTCCCTGCGGATGCTTCGGGATGACGATTCTACCGGGACCTCACTTTTGAGAGCCTTTTGAGAGCACGGGCATCCCCAAGCTGAAACTCGCNGTGATCGAGCGTCTTGAACCAGCCGGTACTTAAAGGAGCAGGCAGCTGTACAGCCGCTTGCAGAGGTACTTGGGGACTAGGCCGTCTTCAGGAGCGGTTCCTGAGAGGTCAGGTTCAGGTCGAGGATGTGGAAAACCTTCGTCCGGCCCTTCACGATCGGCAGTTTGTCTATCTCCTCGACGGCCGAGAGCACATCCCCCCTCTTGGCCCGGTGGGAGATCACGGCGACGGAGACGGGCTCCTTCCCGTGCTCCTTCTGGTTTATGGCGGCTATGCTTATCCCGCGCTTCGCCAGGATCCCCGTGAGCTCGGCGAGCACCCCGGGGCGGTCCACGACGGTGAACCGCAGGTAGAACCTCGAAACCAGCTTCGACATGTCCTCCACCCGGATCTCCTCAGCTTTCTGCGGAATCGGTGACCTGACCCCCTTGACTATGCCTATCAGGTCCTCCAGGATGGCCTGGGCGGTCGGAGATTTGCCGGCGCCCGGGGCTATGAAGCCCCTCTTCACCCCCAGGTCGTCCTCGATTATCATGGCGTTGTTGGCCCCTTCTATGGATCCGAGGAAGCTGTCCGCCGGAACGAGGGCGGTGAGGATCCCGGCGAACGTCCCGTCCTGGTCTCCCCTGAGGATGACCCCCACCTGCTTGAACACGTACCCGAACTCCTTCGCGTACTCTACATCCTGGGTTTCGACTCCCGATATTCCCTCCACGTGGATGTTCTTCGGGAGGTTCATGCTACCGTTGACGAGCCCGAGCAGAATCTTGAGCTTGTTGGCGGCATCGATCCCCTCCACGTCCTCCTTGGGGTCGGGCTCGGCGTAGCCCATCTGTCTGGCCAGCGCGGAGGCTTCCCGCAGGTCCAGGCCCCGATTCGCCATGGAGGAGAGGATGAAGTTCGCCGTGCCGTTCAGGATGCCGACCAGGTTCCGGATCCTCCCCTCGCAGAGTTTCTCGCTCAACCCTGACAGCAGGAAAACCAGTCCCACGAGCGTGCCCCCGATGCCGACCTGGCGGTCCCGCCCGATCGCCTCCTGAAAGATTTCCCTGCCGTAGTGGGCGATGACGGTCTTGTTGGCGGTCACGACGTGTTTGCCACTCCTGAGCGCACGCAGGATTATATCCCTGGCCTCCTCAGACAGGCCCGTCAGCTCAACCACGATATCTATGCTGGGATCGGACAGAACCTCCTCCACCCTGTCCGTCATCAGGCCGTCCGGGACTTTCATCGGCCTCTGCTTGTCCAAGTGCTTGACAACGATTTTCCGGAGCTTCAGCCACTCGTCGTATTTTCCACTCAGCAGAAGCTCCACGACGGCGGAGCCGATGTTGCCGAAGCCGACAACTGCGACGTTCATGGCTTTTCTCTCCAGAGGCCTGCCCCTCGGTGCCTTTCCGGGGGAACCTTTCCTGGCCGAGGGTGAGGGCATGTGCTATCCCCGTGCCTTGGGTGTTATCGAGTTTGAAACACGATGTGCGCCGAAGCTGGGACGCGCGACGGGCGAGCCAAAGTTGGGTCTCCTATTCATTCTTCATCACCCCATCTCTTTTCGCTTTCAATGTTAGGTGCCCTCTCTCCTTATAATCTTTCCCGAACCAGGCTTGCGGGAGGAGGTTTTCCCCAGATGGCTCCTCCAGCAGGAGCTCTCTTGTTTAAGGCGGGCCGGACGGGATTCGAACCCGTGTTCCGGGCTCCGGAGGCCCGTGTCTTATCCTGGCTGGACCACCGGCCCAGAAGAGAGTAAAAAAGGAAAAAAATAAAAAGGGAGGGTTTTACTTCTCGGGCTTCTTCACCAGCAGGGAGATCAGGGCCAGGATGGCGCCTATCAGCAGCACGTAGGCCCCGTAGCACACGTCCTGTATGTGCAGTACGGGTGCGTTCTCCAGGATGAAGACCCCCACGGCCGAGGCGGCGGCCAGCACCGTGAAGGTGCCCATCAGGGCCTCCACCACCTCCTGGGGCTTCCAGAGCAGTACCAGGCAGGTCAGGATGATGATGATGCCGGCTCCCAGGAGGAGCTCGGGTGCCACCATCTCCGGCATGGGTATCAGGCCCTTGGCCGTCTTCGTCAGGTCCCATCCCGTTACGTCTCCGACCCCGGTTACCTTGTACCACGGCAGGAAGATGCTGGCCAGCACCAGTACTCCGCCTATCAGTCCCAGAATCCAGGCCACCTTTCGGTCCAAACTTTCACCTCCAAAGAGGTTTAAAAAGGGGGGCTTATAAAGGTGCCGTCCGGGAGGTTTTCCTCGAGATAGGTGATTTTTTAAAGGGGCCCTCCCATTCTATTTGGCTGGCCGGGGCGTGGGGTGAAAAAGGAGAGGAAA
>QNVD01000307.1 GCA_004347925.1 Hadesarchaea archaeon | reverse complement strand
CCCACCGCCTCCCCCGCCACCCCCACCGCCCCCGCCGGCCGCCGACTTCGGCCTCTCCCTGAGCCCGGCGGAGGGGGAGGTGCAGGAGGGAGGGAGCCTGACGGTTCGGGTGGAGGTCCAGCCCTCGGGAGGCTACTCCCTCACCGTGGAGCTGGGGGTGGAGAACCTGCCCCAGGGGGCGGAGGCCACCCTCTCGCCGGACCGCGGTACGCCTCCCTTCACCTCCCTCCTGACCCTGGCAGTGAGGAGGGGGACACCGGAGGGCTCCTACTCCCTGCTGGTGACCGGAGGGGACGCGGAGGGGAGGAGGCACACCGCCACCCTCGTCCTGGGGGTGAAGGCCCTGCCGCTGTTCCTCCCCTCCTCCTCCGTTCGGCCCCTCGAGCCCTACTGGAGGTCATCGGCCCCCTTCACCGTGAGCGCGGTGGCGGAGGACAGGGACGGGAGGGTGGTCTCGGTGGCCCTCTGGTACCGGCACTCCCCCGACAACCTGAGGTGGGGAGGGTGGAGGGAGTTCGGGGTGGATCGCGAGGAGCCCTGGAGCTGGAGCTTCACCGCCCCCGAGGGAGAAGGGTTCTACGAGTTCTGCAGCCGGGCCACGGACAACGACAACCTCGCCGAGCCCCTGCCCTCCCTGGCCCAGGCCTCCTGCGGCCTAGACCTCTACCCGCCGCCCTCCCCCGTCCTCCTCTCGCCCTCGGAGGGTGAGATGGTGGGAACCAGGGCCCCGGTGCTGAGCTGGTCGGAGGTGAGGGACCTCTCGGGGGTGAGGTACGAGGTGGAGGTGGGGACCGATCCCTCCCTCTCCTCCCCGCTGGTGAGGAGGGTGGTGGAGGGCACCAGCCTGGTCCCGGAGGGGCTGGAGGAGGGGATGTACTTCTGGCGCGTGAGGGCGGTGGACGGGGTGGGGCGCCCCTCCCCCTGGTCTGCCGGGAGCTTCCTCACCCTCCCCCCCACCTCCTCGGCCCTCAGGGAGAACCTGAGGATGGGGGAGGAGGTGGAGTTCCTCTTCCCCTCCGCCCTCCTGGTGAGGAGGGTGGGGCTGGTCCTGAGGGAGAACGTGCCCAGGCTCTCCCTCTCCCTGCTGGAGCTGGAGAGTCCCTCCGTTCCCTCCCTCTTCCGCTGGCTGCCCCCGCCGCGGGGGAAGGCGTACGGGGGGGCGGTGATGGGGCTGAGGCCGGCGGAGGAGGTGGAGAGGATGGAGGTGGAGCTGTGGATTAGGGAGGGGGAGGTCAGGGGGAGGAACCTCAGGCTCTTCGCCTTGGCGGAGAACGGGTGGGAGGAGGTCCCGCTGGCCCTCCGGGGAGGGAGGGAGGGGTACCTGGTCCTCACCGCCTCGCCCTCCCCCTGGCCCAGGGCCCTGGCCCTGTGCACCACCAGGCCCTCCGCCCTTCCCCCGCCCCTTTCCTGGCCCCCCGCCCTCCTCCTCCTGCTGGTGGGGAGCCTGATGGCGGTAGGGGCGGCGGGCTACTTCATCTACGCCTGGCGCTTCCGCCCCATCCTCCCGAAGGTGCCGCTCGCCAGCCTGGTGCGCCCGAGGGTGAGGCTTCCGAGGGGGGCGGAGGCCATGCCCGCCGTCCCGCTGAGCAGGCTGGAGCCCGCCAGGCCCAGGTTCGAGGAGCTGCCTGAGGCCGAGCCCCTGGAGGTCAGGCCCGTCCCGCCCGGGCCCATCCCGGAGCCCGAGGAGGCCCTGCGCTCCCTGCTCAGGGCGGGGAGGGCGCCCCCCATCCCCCGCGGACTGGAGAGGGTGATAAGGCCCGTGGAGCCCGCCGTCCGCCCGGAGAGGCTGGCGGAGAAGATCAGGGGTGTTTCCCTCCCCTCCGTGGAGAGGGAGGCGAGGGGAAGGCCGGAGGCCAGGGAGACCCTGGAGAAGCTGAAGAGGCTGATGCAGAGGGAGGAGGGCTCAGGGGAAGGCGGTTAGGGTGAGGGAAGACTTTAGCACCACCACTACTTAGTAGTGGTGGTGCTACGTACTTC
The DNA here is from genome assembly GCA_004347925.1 of Hadesarchaea archaeon. Classification (GTDB taxonomy): domain Archaea; phylum Hadarchaeota; class Hadarchaeia; order Hadarchaeales; family WYZ-LMO6; genus WYZ-LMO6. The sequence goes on along the minus strand of QNVD01000307.1, from coordinate 2,864 downwards.
GATGAAAAGCCCAAGGAGAGACCGGAGGACCTCTACGACAGGGAAAGGGAGCTGGAGGAGTTCCTGAGGGCCCTGCGGGGGGGCAGGAGCCTCATCCTCCTGCTCGGGCTGAGGAGGAGCGGAAAGACCTCCCTCCTCCAGACGGGGTTGCGGGTTGCCGGGCTGCCGCACGTGATCTTCGATGCGAGGGAGATGGCCCACTTCCCCAGGGCCTCCTACGCCGACCTGCTGAGGGTCATGGAGAGGGGTTTCCGGAGATCCCTGTGGAAGCCGGGGCTTCTGGACCACCTCAGGCACATAAGGGGGGTGAGGATCGAGGGTCTGGAGCTCAGGTTTGAGTGGGGGAGGGACGGCCGCCTTCACCTGGGGGAGCTCTTCGAGGCCGTCGACGACTGGGCCGGGAAGAGGGGGGAGAGGGTGGTGCTGGCCTTCGATGAGGCCCAGCTGCTCCACAGGACCCCCGTCAACTTTCCCATGCTCTTCGCCCACGTTTACGACTACCTCAAAAACACCCTGTTGGTCCTAACGGGATCGGAGGTCGGCCTGCTTCACGATTTCCTGGGCCTGGAGGACTCGGACGCTCCCCTCTACGGAAGGCACAGGGAGGAGATAAGGCTCCAGAGGTTTGACGAGGCAACGGCCAGGGACTTCCTGCTCAAGGGGTTCGAGCAGGTGGGGGTCCTCCCGCCCGGGGAGGTGCTGGACTACGCCGTGAGCAGGCTGGATGGGATAGTGGGTTGGCTAACGGAGTTCGGGATCCGGGCTTCCAAGAATCCCACGAAGGAGGCGGTCGAGGAGGTCCTGCGGGAGGGGAAGAAGCTGGTGCTGCAGGAGCTGGAGTACTTCCTTGGAGTCAGGGGGGCGGCCAAGGGAAGGTACATGGCCATCCTCAGGAGGCTGGCCCGCGGCCCGCTCAGCTGGGAGCAGCTGAAGGAGTGGGTGGAGAGGGAGGAGGGGCGACCGATCTACAACAAGAACTTCTCGGATTTGCTTGCGAACCTCGTGAAGGCAGGGTTCGTCGAGCAGCGGGAGAGGTTGTACTCCATATCCGATCCCGTTCTCGCGCACGCGCTGAGCTGAAGCAGGCGGAGAGGCCCGGCACGGAGGTGATGGAGCTCCGGCTTCAGCCTGACGGTCCCCGGGAACCCGGGACCGGCCTGGGGCCTGCGCACCGCCGATTCGCCGGGGGTGGAAGCTTCCGCGGCACCCCACCCTTTTACCGGTGTCTGCCGTGGCTTATCAGCTGGGTGGGGCCCTCAGGACCCCCTGGCCAGCTCCAGCTTGGGGAGGAGCCTGGTGGGCTCTATCTTCATCTTCAGGATCTCCTCCGCTATCTTTCTCAGGGCCAGGCTGGAGGGGGCCTCGGGGTAGAGGGCCACCACGGGCAGGTCCCTCCTGAAGGCGTCCTCCACCAGCTCGTCGTCCTCCACCACCCCTATCACCGGGGCGATCTCCCCCGCCTGGAGGGTCCACTCCTCCACGGAGCTCCCCCTGGGCGCCCTGTTCACCACCACCCCCACGGCCTGGATCCCCAGCAGCTGCTTCAGACCCTCGGCGGTGACCTTGGAGGAGAGGATGGAGTCCAGGTCGGGGTTGACCACGAAGAGGAGGGCGTCGGCTATGGCCGTGAGGATGAGGTGCTCGAACCCCACCGAGGCGGGGGTGTCCACGATGATGTAGGCGAACCTCTTCCTCAGGGTGGAGAGCATGCGCTCGAACCTCCCCACCGTGTGCTCCACGAAACCCACGATGTCCCTGCTCCCCGGGGGAAGGAACCTCCCCCCCGCGGGAAGGATGGCCAGCCTGGGGAAGAGGGGCTTCCCTCCCGCCTTGAGGGCGCAGGAGTAGATGGCGTCCGCCAGGGAGTGCTTCCCCTCCAGAACCTGGGCGAGGGTCACATCCGCCCCCGGGCACATCTTCAGCTCCACCGTCCTCACGTGGGTGTCCCCGTCCACCAGCAGGACCATCTCCTTCTGCAGCTTGCTGAGCCAGGCGGAGATCCCCATGGCCACGGTGCTCTTACCCACCCCCCCCTTGGTCCCCATCACCGAGAGGATGGGCACTACCTCACCTCCCTGGCCCTCCTGAGGGCCCCCGACAGCTCCCCCTCCAGCCCTCCCGGGGGGGGATAGAAGGGGCGGGCCTGGATTCTCACCTCCAGGTTCCTGTAAACCTTCTTGGCCCTGCGGGGTGGAGTCCCCTCGCTCTCGAACCTCACCAGCCCCGCGGAGGAGAGCTTGTTGAGGTGGTAGCGCATGAGCACGCTGGTGATCTTTCTCCCCAGGGCCTCGCTCGCCCTCCTGGCCAGCTCCGCCTGCCTGAGGGGCCCCTTGCCCAGCTCCCGGTAGATCCACCTCCTCAGGGGATCGGCCAGGGCCTCGCTAACCCTGAAGGCCCTCTCCTCATCCAGGGTCTCCCACTCCTCCCTCTCCTCCAGCTGGAGCCTGAGGGGGGTGCCCTTCTCCACCTCCACCCTTCCACCCCTTTTCTCCTCCCCTTTCTCTCTTATATAATTTTGGTTATACTCGATTTAAAAACCATGCAAAGGATTTTGAGGCCCTCGGATTTTCCCGCCCGCTGCCCATGAAGCGTTCCCTCCGGGGGCGTCCCGGTTTCACCACCTCTCCATGTCCCCCTCGAGTAGCTCAAGTCCGCGCTCGGCATGGTTCCAAACCGGCCCTTGCGGGGCTTGAGAATCGCCCCGCAAGTATCTCCCCCCGGACTTCCAGGCTTTTCAACGGTTTCTTGAACCCCCCTCTTCTGTTGCCCCTATATAGGAACCCTCCCCCCAGTGGAGATGATGGAGTTCGAGCAGCTGAAGGACAAGATCCTGACCCTCTTCAGGGAGGACCAGGAGTTCCGCT
>QNVD01000306.1 GCA_004347925.1 Hadesarchaea archaeon | reverse complement strand
TCCCCAGGTTGGTGAGCAGCTGCAGGCACACGATGTCCAGCTCCGCCAGCATGGGCCTGGGTATATTGATGGGGTCGCCCTCCAGCCTGTTCACGGCCGCCTGGACGGAGCCGGCGTGCATGGTGCAGAAGGCGGTGTGACCCGTGCAGATGGCCTGGAACATGGCCTGGGCCTCCACCCCCCTGACCTCCCCCACGATGATGCACTCCGGCCTCTGCCTCACGGCCACCTTCACCAGCTCGTTCATGTCTATGGGCTTCACCCCCAGCATCTCCCTGGTCACGTTGGGAACCCAGTTCTTCTGGTAGAGGGAGAGCTCCCTGGTGTCCTCTATGGAGATGATCTTGGCGTCGGGGGGGATGAAGAAGGCCAGGGCGTTCAGGGTGGAGGTCTTCCCGCTGGCCGTCCCCCCTATCACCATCACGCTGCACCGGTTCTCTATGGCCAGCCAGAGGTAGGCGAGCATCTCGGCGCTGAAGGTGTGGAACCTTATGAGGTCCACGGGGGTGAAGACCCTCCCCAGCCACTTCCTGATGGAGAAGGAGGCGCCCCTGGCGGTGACCTCTTCCCCGAAGGTCACCTGGATCCTGGCCCCGTCCGGAAGCCTGGCGTCCACCACCGGCTCCGCGAAGGAGAGGTGCTTCCCGCTGCGCTCCGCCAGCAGGGCGTTGAAGGGATCCAGCTCCTCCTTCTCGAACTGGATGTTGGTTTCCATGTTGTAGTACCTCCTGTGGTAGATGAAGATGGGAATTCCGGGCCCGTCGCAGGAGATGTCCTCTATCATGGGGTCCTTCAGCAGGGCGTCTATCTTCCTGAAGCCCAGGTTGTCCCTCCTCAGGAAGTAGTAGAGCCTGTACAGGGTCTTGAGGTCGGAGATCCCCATCCCTTCGGCCAGCTTCGCCATCTCCCCCGCCAGGATCTCCTCTTTCTGGGCTGGGGGGGCCTCGTAAGGAAGCCGGCTTTTCAGTTCCTCCCACATCTCCCCCAGCATCCCCATCTCCTCGAAGCTGAGCCTGGGCTCCACCAGATGGTACCTCAGGCGGCCCGTCCCCTCCTCCCTCAGGATGACCGCGTAGGAGAAGGGCCTCTCTATCCAGTACCTCTCCACCTCCACGTATCCCTTGGGGGGGGAGGTGAACTCCTCCAGCCTTCCCAGGACCCTGAGGTCGTAGGGGGGAAAGCCGGGGATGACCATCGCCTCTTCCTCCACCCCCTCGGGCAGCTCCTCCGCCAGGTGCTCCACACCCAGGGAAAGGAGGGGGAGGTTCCTTATTCCCTCCCTCATCTCCTTCTCCGCCAGCAGGTCCCTCTCCTCCAGGTCCCCGAGTCCCTCCTCCCTTTCCAGGAGCGCTGCCCTGAGCTCCTCCCGCCTCACGGAGTCCTGGGGCTCCTCCCCGGCCCCCCCGGGAGGGGGAGCTTCCGGGAGGGGGGGCCCGTAGAGGAGCTTCCTGAAAGTCTCAGCGAGATCCTCCCCTCCTGCCTGGGATGCCGGTTCCTCTCCCTTCCCGGCGCTCTCCTCCGGCTTCAGGAGCTCCCCGAACTTGGGGTACCTCTCCGCCAGCTTCCTGAGGTACTCAGGACCCCCTTCCTCCCCCTCCATGATCTCTTTCCTCCTCGCTTTTGAGGGAAAAAACCCTTTCGAAACCTTCCGGAGGGGCGCCGAGCTCCTCCGGGCTGCCACCGACCTTCGGGGTGCCTGCCCCGGGCCAAGCTCGCGAGCACCGGCGGGGAGCTCCCGCCCCGGCTTGCTTCCTGGGGAAACTCGGTTAGCTCAGCTCCTCCCTAACCCTCCCGGCCAGCTCGCGGAGGGCCTTGGAGGCGGGGGACCTGGGTCTGTACAGGACCACGGGCTTCTTGGACAGAATGGACTCCCCCACGGCCTTGTCCTCCGGGATGATGCCCAGCCCCTTGAGCTTGAGGATGTTGGTGACCTCCCTGGGCCTGAGCTGCCTGCTGCCGAAGAGGAAGCCCCTCCTCACCCGGTTGATCACCACCCCCATCACGTTCTTCTCCAGCAGGACCGCCACGTCCCTGCTGGTGGAAACGTCCGAAACGGAAACGGGATCGGGGGTGGTCACCAGGAGCACCTTGTCCGATTCGGTCAAAGGCACCAGGGAGTTCTTGTTCAGCCCGGGGGGGGTATCTATCAGGAGGAGATCGTACTGGTCCTTCAGGGGGGCGAGCACGGAAGGAAAGAGCTCCAGCTTGGCCTTCAGGAAGCCCCTGAGGGAGGGAACCACCGGAAGAAGGGAGACGCCGAAGACCTGGGTCAGGGTTTTGTTGACCTCCTCCTCCGAAACCCTCTCGGAGGAGAGGAGGGCATGCAGCCCGCGGCTCCCCCCCTTTCCCCCGAGGTGCTGGGTGAGGTCCCCCGAGGCGAGATCCGCATCCACCATGAGGACCTTTATCCCCGCCCTGCTCAACAGGATGCCCAGGTTGGCGGTCAGGGTGGTTTTGCCCACGCCTCCCTTGGCGGAGACCACCGAGAGGATCATCTGCCTCCTCTCAATAAGAGGCAGGGAATTTAAAAAGGGATGGGTATAAACCCCATTCCTTTATTTCCCCCTTCCCAGAATAGAAGGATGCCCAAGATCCCCACGGGTATAGAGAGCCTGGACCTGGCCCTGGGAGGGGGAATACCCTCCGGTCTGCTGGTGCTGCTGGTGGGGGAGTCGGGGGCGGGGAAAAGCGAGTTCTGCTACACCGTGACCGCCAACGTCAACTCCATGAGGGAGGACCCCTCCCTCCTCCCCGCGGGTTTTGACCTGGTCCTGCCCGAGCGCGTCTGGTACGCCACCTTCAGCAGGAGCGAGGAGGGGGTGCTCTCGGACGTGAGGGGCAAGTTCAGCGAGGACTTCTACAACAGGTTCACCCGGGGAACCTTCTTCAGGGAGTTCCTCACCGTCCCCTCCCGCCTCACCTCCTTCCAGGAGTGGGTGGCGGGGGTGATAAGCGACGGGGGGCACATCAAGCTGCGCCGTGAGGTCTTCTCCGCCCTGGCCAGGTTCCTGGAGAGGGAGGGACCGGGAACGATGGTGATCTTCCACACCCTCACCGACTTCTCCATGCTCTTCAGGAAGGGGGAGGAGATGGAGTTCGTGAGCTTCCTGCAGAGCCTGAGGGAGATCTGCAGGGAGTGGAACGTCACGGTCTTCGCCATCCTGGCCAGCGGAATCTTCAGCGGGGATGTGGAAGCCCTCCTCATCTCCAACGCGGACGGGGTCTTCTCCTTCGAGGTCCAGGGGGGGGAGCTGGCCAGGAGGACCATGTTCTCCTGCAAGAGGATGAGGGGCACCACCGTGAGCCCCGAGCCCTTCGAGCTCACGGTCACCCCCGACGGCGTGGAGCTCACCCGCCTCAGAACGCTGGCTGGGCGCTAGTCCCTGGGGAAGTAGAGGGGGAGCCTCTGATCGAGGAGGCGGGCCAGCCAGAGGTTCCTGAGGTAGAACCCAGGGCTGCCCAGGTACTCGGGGCTCCTGAGGAGGAGGTGGCGGAAGAGGTGGGTGGAGTTGATCTCCCTCATCCCCCAGGCCAGGAGGGCCTCCATCTCCCCCGGGCTCAGGTGGGGGTGGTTCCACACCAGGTGCTTGCAGTCGAACCTGTGCCAGTCCCTCTCGAAGATGCCGTACTCCTCCTCCAGGTGGTCCCAGAGGGGGGTGCCGGGGAGGGGGGTGAGGATGCAGAGCTGCACGAAGCCGGGGTTCAGCTCCCTCAGCTCCCGGAAGGCCCTCTTTATGGAATCCCTCGTCTCCTCCTCGTGCCCTATCATGTAGTACCCTATCCCCCCTATCCCCCTCCCTGGCCTTCCCCAGGTGAGCCTTATCCTGCGTATCACCTCCTTCACGGTCTCCGCCCTCTCCTTCTTCTCCAGGTCGTCCAGGACCCTCTGGTCGAAGCTCTCTATCCCGAAGAGGGCCCCCCTCATCCCCAGCTTCCTCCACTCCTCCAGCTTCTCCAGGAGGAGGTCCGCCCTGATCATGGGGCCCCACATGAACCCATACTCTCCCAGCATGTGAGCCACCTCCTCCGCGTGGCTCCTGAAGAGGCCGAAGTTCTCGTCCAGGATGATGACGTACCTAACCCCCAGCTCCCGGTAGCACTCCAGCACCCTCTCTATGCTCCGCAGGGGCAGGGTGCTGGGCCTGGGGCAGAAGGTGGGGGTCTGGCAGAACCTGCACCCCATGGGGCACCCCCGGGTGGTGAAGAGCACCCCCACCGGGGCCAGCTTCAGGCCCAGGGTGGTCCCCACCGTCCCCAGCAGCGGGGGGTGCACCACCTCCCTGATCCTCCTCCCGAAGAAGGAGGCCACCTCCTCCTCCGCGTACCCCCTGAAGATCCTGTCGAAGTACTCCTCCATCCCGGGGGTGAGGGCCCCGTAGTTCCCCGCCCACAGCTCCCCCACCCCCTTCCTCCTGGCCAGGTCGGCCATCTCCAGGATCTCGGGGATCTCGTTCAGGTAGAAGGAGAAGCCCACCACATCCCACCCCTCCTCCAGCCTCCTGAGGTACTCCTCCCTGGTGGGGTACTCCAGGATCTCCACCTCCGGGACGTTCTGCTTCAGGAAGCGGAGGCCGTAGGAGGTCTTCCTGATCCAGGTCATCCTGAAGGGGAAGGTCGCGTTGCTCTCCACGTAGTCGTAGTACTGGCCGTTCGAGTAGACCGTGGTGAGGAGCACCCTCTTATCCGACCCCAAAGAACCTCCCCCTCCTGTAGTCGTAGGTGTTGGTCAGGGCGAAGTTCCGGAAGTACCACCCGAAGTTCAGGAGGTAGTCGGGAAGGCCCCTCAGCGCGTACCTGGGGAGGGCCCAGGAGTTCAGGTACCTCATCCCCCAGGCCAGGAGGGCCTCCA
>QNVD01000305.1 GCA_004347925.1 Hadesarchaea archaeon | reverse complement strand
GGTGAGGGGTATGAACCGTCGGCGAAGGTTGAGATGGGGCGTTTAGAATCCTCAGAGACCATACGCCGGACGGAGGTGCCCTACAGCCTCCGAAGATATGGCCCGACCCCCATGGCGACATGGGGAGGTCACCGGCAACGGTGGCCCGCCGTCCCGAACGGGACGGTCACCAAAGTAACAGAGGTGAGCGTAATACCTTGCCGCTTAATTGGCGGCTTGCATGAAGGAATCAACGAGCCCCCCACTGTCCCGACCTGGAACCCGGTGAACCCGCTTGCCGGCGAACATGCCGGGGTCCCCCGAAGGGAAACGAAGACCCCGTGGACCTTTACTGCAGCCTGTCGCTGGAACGCGGTTGCGGGTGCAGAGGGTAGGCGGGAGCCTTGGAAGCCGGATCTTCGGGTCCGGTGGAGGCGCCGATGTAACACCGCCCATCCATAACCGCGCTCCTAACCCCGCCAGGGGAACAACGGCAGGTGGGCAGTTTCGCTGGGGCGGCAGCCCCTCGAAAAGATATCGAGGGGGTCCAAAGATCGGCTTAGGCGGGTCAGAACTCCGCCGCCAAGGACAAGGCCAAAAGCCGGTCTGACTGCGCGCTCACTACCAAGGCGCGCAGGGGCGAAAGCCGGGCCTAGCGAACCCGGATGTCCCTCTTGGTGAGGGCTCCGGATGACAGAAAAGGTACCCCGGGGATAACAGAGTGGTCGCGGGCGAGAGTCCATATCGACCCCGCGGTTTGCTACCTCAAGTCTGGGGTATGGCGGCAGCAATGCCGCTCTGGCACCGGCTGATATCGGAGAAGCCCCAAGCATAAATGGGGTGACTCCGAGGGAAGTGGGAAGATGGAAGGGGGACTGACGGAGAAGCAGAGGGAGCTGCTGGTGGGATCACTGCTGGGCGACGGTCACCTGCGCCCCCACGGTGGGGGCGTGGTGTTCGAGTTCCTCCAGAGCGCGAAGCGCAGGTTCTATGTGGAGTGGAAGCACAGAATGCTGGGAGATCTCGCCTGTCCGCAGATCTACCATCAGAGCGGGGAACGGGAGTACTGTAAACTGGTGACCAGGACCCACCCGGAGCTGGAGGAGCTCTACCACCTCTTCTACAGGGAGGGCAGGAAGACCGTACCTGAAGGGATCTCGAAGATGCTGACACCCTTTGCCCTCGCCGTCTGGTTCATGGACAACGGCAGCAAGAGCAGAAACGCGGTGTACTTCAACACGCAGGCCTTCAACGTGCAGGAGCAGTTCAGGCTCATCAAGGCCCTGAAGCGCTTCTACCTGATAGCCAACCTGAACAGGGACGGAGAATACTACCGTCTCAGGCTGCTGAAGCGCTGCAACCGCAGGTTCCTGGAGCTGGTGCGTCCCCACCTCCTGAAGGAGTTCGAGTACAAGCTTCCCACCCCGTAGAGACTGATGCCCCTAAGGGCAGATGAGTCGGGTCACGAGTGTGATCCGACATACGCCGGCCCCCGCCGAAAGCGGGGTGAAGAAATAGTCCAAAGCGAAAAGCTTTGCGATGTCGGCTCTTCCTATCCTGGCCGTGCATAAGCGGCCAAGGGTGGGGTTGTTCGCCCATCAAAAGGGAACGTGAGCTGGGTAAGGCTCGCGCTCAAGCCCAGCAATGACAAAAACCCGGCTGATAACGGTGGAGCCCCGGAGCGCAAAGCTCCGGGGTGATACCGTGGGAACCCCGCCGGAGGCGGGGGTCCCGTAGAGACTCGGGCCCAAGGCCCGGGTGGCGTGGGAGTCCACGCCACAACACGCCGGCAGGCCTCTTCAGGGGCCTGAAGATATAGTCCATGCCAAAAGGGCATGTTAGACCGTCGCGAGACAGGTCGGATGCTATCTTTCGGGGGTGCCCGGTGCCTGAGGGGAAGGTGTCCCTAGTACGAGAGGAACGGGACGCCGGCGCCTCTAGTGTACCGGTTGTCCGACAGGGCATCGCCGGGTAGCCACGCGCCAGCCGATAAGGCCTGAAAGCATCTAAGGCCGAAGCGGCCCCCGAAAATAGGCACCGTGTCCTTCCGCTCCGAAAGGGGCGGGAGGCGAAGGGCTGGGGCTAGAAGACCCCGTTGATAGACCGGGGGTGTACGCATCGAGCCCGAAAGGGCGAGATGTTCAGCCCACCGGCACTAATCGCCCGAACCCTTCTCGACCCTCCGGACCTGTGCCTCACGCTCCTTTTTCTTCCCCGTGAGGTAAACATTTAAATGCAAACGTAAACAAACAGGCGTGATAGGATATGGTGTCCAAACCTCTCGGCGCCCGAGTTCCGGAAGAGGTGGAGCGATACCTCAAAGAGTTCATGAAAACGGAGGGTGTCGACAAATCGACCGCGGTCAGAAAAATTCTCGAGCGGGGCATCTCGGAGTGGAGGAAGGAGAGGGCGCTGGAGCTCCTCGGCAGGGGGAAAATAACTTTCGCGCGGGCGGCCGAGATGGCGGGCGTTTCCCTCTGGGAGATGCTTGAGCTGGTGAGGGACCGAAAAATTGAGTGGGTGCACCTGTCTCCTGAGGAGATAGAGCGCGAATTCAGGCTGGCGAAAAAAATATCGCGATGAGGGTCGCATGCGGCTTGTCTTCAACTCGACCCCGCTGATATATCTGGCCAAGGCAGGCCTCCTCCCCCTCTTGAAGGATGTCCCGGGTGAGAAGCTGATCCCCGAGAGCGTCAAAGGAGAGGTCGTGGACAAGGGGAAGGAAAAAGCTGCGAAGGATGCCCTGATAGTCGAGAGAGCTATCCAGGACGGCACGTTTAAAATTGGGAGGCTCCAAAAGGAGGAGCTCTTTCGCCTGCTCTCCGAGATCCCTGAGCTCCACCCCGCGGACGCGGAGGTTCTGGCTTTGGCAAAGGAAGTTGGAGGAATAGCGGTGGTGGATGACAGGGTTGCTCGGGACGCGGCGAAGGTTTATGGGATCGAGCATGGGGGCACGGCCTTCATCCTCGTCATCCTGATTACCCACGGGTTGATCACGAAGGAAAAGGCGAAGTCGGCACTGGAGGATATGATAAGCTCCGGCTGGAGGTGTTCGGCGGAACAGTATTCTAAAATAATCAGAATGATCGAGGGAGTTTGACGCTCCAACCTTGCCCTTTCTGTACGTGATCTTCTCCCCTCGTTCCGGTCTTTGGGGTTCATCCTTTGCAAGTGGCTCTCCCCATTCTCACCCTGAAAAAAGCCCAAGGTGCACTTCGCCACTTGAGCACGAGCCCAAAACCCCTCACGGCAACGAGGATAACAGCGACCGCAACGGGGATCCAGAGCATCGGCTGCGAGGGTGGCAGTGAGATGCTGAAAAACTTTCGCGATCCCCCTTCTTCCGTTGAAGGGAGCGCAGGAGGTCTCAGTCCACCTTCTGCCTCAGGAGGGAGGTGAGGTACCCCGCTATCTTGTTCTTCAGGGGCTTGCTCTCCACCTCCAGCAGCTCGTCCAGGATCTTCCTGTTCTGGGAGAAGTCCGTGGTGAACCTGTCGGGGTAGAGCTCCAGGAGCTGCCTGGCGGCCCTCTTCACGCTCACCGTTCTCACCCTTCCCGTTCTCCCACCTCCTTCAGGATCCTCAGGGCCAGCTCCGCCACCTCGGTGGGCGTCCTTCCCAGCAGCCTCACCATGGCCTCCTTTCCCCTTCCTCCCCTGTCCACGATCACGCTGGGCACCCTCCCCTTTTTCTTCACCAGATATTTAACTGCCCATTCCATGGTCTTCGCCCCCTCCGGCTCCTCCTCCCTCCTGAACTCCCCCACCTCCAGCCCCAGCCTCCTGCAGGCCCTCACCACGGAGGGGGAGAAGCGGAGGTTCAGGCCCGCCCGCAGGGAGGGATCGAAGGAGTGGGCGGTGAGGACCAGCCTGGCCACGTGCTCCGATCCCCCGGGCCTGGGGAAGCCCGTGAGGTGGGGCCTGCCCTCCACCTTCACGATCCTCCCTGAGAGCCCCACCACCTGGGAGAGCTCCCTGGCCCCGGGAGGAACCATCACCACGTTGGTCCCCACCTCGGGCAGGAGGGAGGCGAAGCCGGGCTCGGAGCAGAGGAGCTGCGCCGCCCTCCAGACCTCCTCCACCGCCCTCCCCCTCCCGGCCTCCTCCCTGAGGGGAAGGAGGGGATCCAGCACGGGAAGCCCCCTCCCCACCCTCTGCGCCTTCCCCAGCAGGGACCGGAGGAAGCCCACGGCCCCCTCCACCGCCTCCCCCATCTCCCTCCCCTTGGCCAGCTCCGCGGTGAGGGCGGCGGAGAGGATGCAGCCCGTGCCGTGGAAGGAGGAGGGAAGGCGGGGGGCCTCGAAGACCCTGATCTCCCCCCTCCTGTAGAACACGTCGAAGACCTTCGGACCCCCCAGGTGCCCCCCCTTCAGGAGGACGGCCCCGGCCCCCTTCTCCGCGATCCTCCTCGCCGCCTCCTTCATCTCCTCCAGGGAGCGTATCCTGAGGCCCGAGAGCTCCTCCGCCTCCGGCAGGTTGGGGGTTACCACCTCCGCCGCCGCCACCAGCTCCTCCATCCCCCCCCTGGCCAGCTCCGCCCCGGTGGAGGCCCTCCTCACCGGATCCACCACCAGCCTCAGCCCGTGCTTCCTGGCCTCCCTCACCACCACCTCCCTCACCCCCTCCGTGGGGAGCATCCCGGTCTTCGCCCACTCCACCTCCAGGTCCCCCATCACGGCCTCCAGCTGCTCCCTCACGAACTCCGGCGGGACCTCCAGGATCCCCCTCACCCCCCTGGTGTTCTGGGCGGTGAGGGCGGTGAGGACGCAGGCCCCGTGAACCCCCAGGGCCCTGAAGGTGGCCAGATCCGCCTGGATCCCCGCCCCTCCCCCCGAGTCCGAGCCCGCTATGGTCAGGGCGCAGGGGGGTCGCTCCATCATCCCTTCACCTCCTCC
>QNVD01000304.1 GCA_004347925.1 Hadesarchaea archaeon | reverse complement strand
CACCCACCAGCGCCACCCTCATCCTCTCCCCTCCCCCCTCGCTGCCTTTTTACCTCTTCCCCCTCAGGCCCAGGTAGGAGAGGACGCCCGCCCCCACCACCGTGCTCATCACCAGGGAGATCGCCCTCTCCAGGAGGGTGGCCAGGAGGGCCGTGAGGAAGGGAACCCCGAAGAAGGTGAAGACGGAGATCATGGTGGCCTCCACCAGCACCAGCCCTCCCGGGAGGAAGGGCACCAGGCCCGCCAGGGTGGGGAGGGTAGTGGCCAGCAGGAGCATGGGGAGGGAGGGGTGGTAGCCCAGGGCCAGGAAGATGAGGGAGAGCCTGAGGAGGTCCGTGGTCCAGATCAGGAGGGAGGAGAGGAGGATGGGGCCCACGCACCTCCAGCTGCNGAGGACGGCCTCGGAGCTCCGGTACANCCTCAGGACCGAGCGCAGGAAGTTGCCCCTCCTCCGCAGGAGCCTGGAGAGGAGGTTCAGCAGGCNGCTCACCTTCCTCACCCCCAGCCTCCTCCTCACCACCNCNAAGACCAGCAGGAAGGGGAAGAGGAGGAGGAAGAGCCAGAGGAGGATCAGCCAGGAGGGGGAGAAGGGGAGGGGCACCCCGAGCAGGAGGCCGAGCATGAGGAAGGAGAGGACCACGGGGAAGTCGAAGAGGTGGTCCACGAAGGTGGTGGCCAGGGCGCTGGAGTAAGGGACCCCCCTGGTCTTCCCCAGCAGGTAGACCCTCCCCAGGGGATCCGCCCCTCCCCTGGTGAAGGGGGTGACGTTGTTGATGAAGATGCTCCCGTAGAGGACCAGGTAGAGGTCCCTGAGGCCCACCCTGAAGCCCAGGTAGGAGAGGGAGACCTTCCACCTCACCGCCCAGACCAGCACGTTTCCGAAGTAGAGGGAGACCGCCGCCAGGAACCAGAGCAGGCTCACCTTTCCCAGGGACCCCGCCAGGAGGAGCAGGTCCCCCCTCCAGCGGAAGAGGAGGACCGAGAGCAGGGAGAGGAGGAGGAGAAGGAGCAGGGCCCTCCTGACAGCCTTCCTCGCCATCTTCCCCCTTTTTATCTCCTCCCTAAAAACGGATGAAGATGGCGTCCGTCCTCCTCATCTACCCGCCCCTGAGCTTCGAGGAGAGGGCGGCCCTCTCCGCCTACGCCCCTCCCCTGGGGATCCTCTACCTGGCCTCGGTGCTGGAGGGGGCGGGGCACAGGGTGAGGGTGGTGGACGCGGAGGCCGAGCGCCTCTCCCTGGAGGAGCTGGGGAGGATCATGGAGGAGGAGAGGCCCGAGGTGGTGGGGATCACCTGCCTCACCCTCACCCTGGACTCCTGCAAGAGGATCGTGAGGGAGGCCAGGAGGAGGTGCAGGGCCTACGTGGTGGTGGGGGGACCCCACATCTCCGTCTGCCCCCCGGAGCTGCTGGGGGAGATAGGGGCGGACGCCTACGTGGTGGGGGAGGCGGAGGGGGAGATCCTCAGAATCGTGGAGGAGAGGCCCAGGGGGCTCATCCGCGCCTCCGAGCCCCAGGACCTGGACTCCCTCCCCCTCCCCGCCAGGAGGCTGGTGGAGCACGTGGAGTACGGGCAGTTCTACGGCATGAAGATGCTGGGGAAGGTCACGGGCATCCTCACCACCAGGGGGTGCCGGTACGGCTGCACCTACTGCAACCGGCCCAAGAAGCTGGGCTTCAGGGCCCGCTCCCCCCGCTCCCTGCTGGAGGAGCTGAAGCTGCTGGACAGGGAGGGCTTCGACTCCATCTGGATAGCCGACGACAACTTCACCAACGACCCGAGGAGGGTGATCAAGCTGGCGGAGCTCATGAAGGAGGAGGGGCTGAAGTTCCACTTCTTCGGGCAGGCCAGGGTGGACACCCCCAGCAGGGCCCTCTACCGGGCCATGAGGGAGATGGGGGTGCTGGCCCTGAGCTACGGGGTGGAGTCGGTGGTTCCCAGGGTGGTGAGGTGGTACGCGAAGACCCCCCACCCCGAGAGGTGGCCGGAGTACGTGAGGAGGACCCTGGAACTGTGCAAGGAGCACGACATCATCTTCCTGGGGAGCCTGATCTTCGGGGCCCCCATGGAGACCAGGCAGGACATGGAGCGCTCCATCGAGTTCCTGGAAAGGGGAGGGGCGGACTTCATCAACGGGAACATCCTGCTCTACATGGTGGGCTCGGCCATCTGGAACTGGGCCAGGAGGGAGGGGAAGCTCAGGCCCGACCAGTTCGTGGCCACCGCCCCGGAGCTGGGCCTGACCCCCTACTCCAGGGAGGAGCTCCAGGAGCTCTGCAACCGCTGCGCCGACTTCTCCAAGAGGGAGGGGTGGAAGAGCGCCTTCAGGAAGATCCTGGGGAGGAGGGAGATGGGTCTTATATGGATGGGGGTGAGGAGGTACGTGGGGGACTACCTCAAGGTGAGGAGGGTGAGGAGGGAGATCTACGGGTACGGGTACGGGAAGAGGTACACCACGAAGGAGTAAACCCTCCCTCAGCCCCGAGCTGCTGAGGATCCTAGCCTGCCCCGTCTGCAAG
The DNA here is from genome assembly GCA_004347925.1 of Hadesarchaea archaeon. Lineage (GTDB taxonomy): Archaea > Hadarchaeota > Hadarchaeia > Hadarchaeales > WYZ-LMO6 > WYZ-LMO6. Next base: position 2,424 of record QNVD01000304.1, on the reverse strand, counting down.
GGGGAGCTGAGGCTGAGGGGGAAGGAGCTGATCTGCAGGAGGTGCTCCCAGCGCTACCCCATCGTGGAGGGGATACCCTACCTCCTCCCCCCCGAGCTCATGCCCGAGGAGCTCCGCGGCTAGAGCTCCACCTCTATCAGGATCTCCACCGGCACTCCCTTCCTGAGCTCCCTCACGAACTCCCTGGAGAGGTCGGAGGCCGCCCTGTCCGCCCTAACCGCCAGCGTCCTCCCGCAGACGAAGGAGCTCCTCCTCACCACCATGTCGGTGGGGTGGTCCAGGGGGAGGGAGGGGTGGCCCCAGCCCCTGACCGTCTCCACCCTTCCCCCCGCCTCCATCCTCACCGTCACCCTTCCCCCCCTCCTTATTCCCTCCTTCACCTCCTCCGACAGGTCGGAAACCGACCTGTCCGCCCCCACCGCCACGATGCAGTCCCCCCTGGGTCCCACCTCCTCCTCCCTGGTGATCATGAGGGTGGTGGGGTGGAGGGCGGTGAGGAGGGGGTGCCCCCTGGCCCTCACCCTCTCCCTTTTTTTCATACCTGCCTCAGGTCTTCTGGGGGGGTATTTCTGGATTTCGAGAGGGAGAGGGAGAGGATGGTGGAGGAGCTGGTGAGGTGGGGCTACCTCCGAACCCCCCGGGTGATCGAGGCCTTCAGGAGGGTCCCGAGGGAGGAGTTCGTCCCCCCCTCCCTGAGGAGGTACGCCTACGAGGATCACCCCCTCTCCATAGGGCTGGGACAGACCATCTCCGCCCCCAGCATGATCGCCCTGATGCTGGAGTCCCTGGAGGTGGAAAGGGGGCAGAGGGTGCTGGAGGTGGGGACGGGATCGGGGTACAACGCGGCCCTGCTGGCGGAGCTGGTCACCAGGGAGGGGAGGGTGGTCTCCATCGAGCGCCTCCCCCGCCTGGCCTCCTTCGGGAGGGAGAACCTGAGGAGGACGGGTTACGACTGGGTGGAGGTGGTGGTGGGGGACGGCACCTGCGGCTACGAGCCCGGGGCCCCCTGGGACAGGATCCTCATCACCGCCTGCTCCCCCGGCTTCCCCCCTCCCCTCCTAGACCAGCTCAGGGTGGGGGGGAGGATAGGGGCCCCCATAGGGCACTTCTACCACACCCAGGTCTGGAAGGTGGCGGAGAAGGGGGAGGAGGGGCTGCGCGTGCAGAGCTTCACCCCCTGCTCCTTCGTCCCCCTGGTGGGGAAGTACGGGTGGAGGGAGGGCTAGAACCATCTCTCCAGGGAGCTCTGCCTCCCCTCCCTCCCCCTGAGGAGCTTCTGGATCCCCGACTGCACCCTGTCCTCCGAGAAGTCGTGCTCCCCGCACAGGAACTCCTTTATCCCCTCCACGTCGGGCTGCCCCCACTCCAGCCTGTAGTCATCCGTGACCTCCGGCTCCAGAAAGATCCGCCTTATCTCCCCCAGCCCCTCCACCCTGACGTCGGGGATCCCCTCCAGGGACCCGTACTTCCTCACCAGCTCCAGCGCCCTCTTGGGCCCTATCCCCTTCACCCCCTCGTTGAAGTCCGTCCCCACCAGGATACCCACGTCCACCAGCTGCTCCCTGGTCAGGCCCAGCTCCGAGAGGGCCCCCTCCAGCTCCACCACCTCCGGCCTCACCTCCACGTAGACGTCCTTGCCCGGCAGCTTCCTCCTCCCGGTGAGGGCCAGGTTCCGGACCAGTACGGGGGAGCCGAAGAGGAGGCTGTCGAAGTCCTGGCTGGCCACCGCCCAGGCATCCCCCCTCCTCACCAGGTGCGCCGCCTGGGCCTCCCCCTCCGAGGGAGCCTGCACGAAGGGGAGGCCCATCAGGCGCAGCAGGCGCTTGGCGTCCTCCACCACCTGCTCCTCCACCCTGGCGGCCTGGGCGGCGTACCTCCTGGCCTCCTCCAGCCTCCCCTCCCTCAGCGCCCTCTCCCACTCCTCCGCCGCCTTTTCCCTCACCACCCTCCTCTCCTCCAGGGTCCCCCTCTTCAGCTCCGGCGGCTTTCCGTCGAAGACGTAGATGGGGTAGATCTCCGCCTCCAGCAGGTTGGCGGTGCGGTAGAAGAGCCCGGAGAGGTGGGAGGTGATCCTGCCCCTGGAGTCCCTCAGGGGCTCCCCGTCCCTCTGCCTGATGATGGACAGGAACTGGTAGAGGAAGTTCATGGCGTCCACCGCCACCCTCCTCCCCCTCAGCTCCTCCAGCCCCACCTCCCTTCGGGGGAGGAGGGGGCCCAGCTGCACCCCCATCGTAGAACATCGGGGGGCGGGATTAAAAGTCCGGCGGCGGAGGGAGGGTGGGATGGAGAGGCTAAGGCTGGAGGAGCTGGTGGAGGCTGGGGAGGAAAAGGAGGACCTGGTGGTGGAGCACGAACTCAGGGGGGTGGAGCCGGAGATGATCGACTGGTTCTGGGTCTACCTCTTCGAGACGGAAGGAGGAAGGG
>QNVD01000303.1 GCA_004347925.1 Hadesarchaea archaeon | reverse complement strand
CACCTCCCCCCTGCGCTGCAGCTTTTTCACCTGCGCCGCCTTTTCGGCGGGGGAGACCTCCGCCAGGACATGCTCTATTCCCACCCTGGAAGCTATCGAACGGGCCACGCGCTCGTTGTCCCCCGTAAGCATCACCACCTTCACCCCCATCCCCCTGAGCCCCTCCACGGCCTCCCTGGCATCCTCCCTCACCACGTCGGAAACCGCTATTGCCCCCAGAACCTTTCCATCCACCGCCAGCACCATCACCGTCTTACCCTCCTCCTCCAACCCGTCCAGGAGCTTTTTCAGCGGGGCTAGGTCCACCCCCCTCTCCTCCATCAGTTTCCTGTTACCGAAGAGGACCTCCTTCCTCCCGTACCGCACCTCCACCCCCCCTCCAGGCAGGGCCCGGAAGGCCTGAGCCTCGGGTATCCTCCTGAACCTCTTCCTCGCCTCCCTGAGAACGGCGGCGGCGAGGGGATGCTCGGAGTTCTTCTCGGCAATGGCCGCGTAAAGGAGGACCTCCTCCTTCTCCCCTCCAGAAGCGATGAGGTCCGTCACCCTGGGCTCGCCGAGGGTAAGGGTGCGGGTTTTATCGAAAACTACCGTGGTGATCCGGTGCGCCCGCTCGAGCGCCTCCCCCCTCTTCACCAGGATCCCCCTCTCGGCCCCTCTCCCCAGACCCACCATGATGGCCGCGGGGGTGGCTATCCCCAGGGCGCAGGGACAGGACACCACCAGGACCGAGACGAAAACGGTGAGGGAGAACTGGAAGGAGAAACCCGCCGCCCAGTACCACACGGCGAAACTGATCAGCGCCACCAGTAGGACCGCGGGGACGAAGAGGTTCACCACCCTGTCGGCGGTCCTCTGGATGGGGGCCTTGGAAGCCTGGGCCTCCTCCACCAGCCTTATGATTTGCGCCAAGGTGGTGTTCCCCCCTACCCTGGTAGCCCTCACCCGCAACACTCCGGTTCGGTTTATGGAACCGCCGATCACCTCTTCACCCCTCACCTTTTCCACAGGGGAGGATTCCCCCGTCACGAGGGACTCGTCCACCGTGGAGGACCCCTCCACCACCACGCCGTCCACGGGAATCCCTCCCCGGGCCGAACCAGCAGGATCTCCCCCTCCCTGATTTCCTCGACCGGAATCCTAACCTCCCTGCCCCCGCGCAGAACCGTCGCCCTCCTGGGCCGCAATCGGAGGAGTCTCTCTATCGCCTCCCCCGTCCTACCCACGGCCCTCTCCTCCAGGAACATGCCCACGGCCAGGGTGGTCACGATCACCGCGGAGGCCTCGTAGAAGGTGGGTCCCTGGATGAAGAAGGTGGCCGCCAGACTGTAGAAATAGGCGGAGGAGGTGCTCAGGACCACCAAGAGGTCCACGTTCGCCACCCCGTTCCTGAGGGAGCGGTAGGCTCCTCGATAAAAGCGCCACCCCACCCCGAACTGCACCGGAGAGACCAAAAGGAGCAGCAGGTATCTCTTCCAGGAGACCTCCAGCAGGAATTCCACCAGGAGGGCTGAAAGCGTCAGCGCCAGGCCCAGGAAAATCCACCTGAGCCTCCCCTCCCTGCCCCCCTCGGGGAGCTTCTCCTCCCCCGCCACCCGATAGCCTGCCCTCTCCACCGCCTTCCTGAGCTCCTCCAGGAGAACGCTCGGATCGTACTCCACCGCCGCCCTCCCGGTGGCGAAGCTCACGCTCGCCCTGCGCACGCCCTTTACCCTCAGCAGAGCCTTCTCCACTGCCACGGCGCAGTGGGCACAATGCATGCCCTCTATGCGCAGAACCGCCCTGCCCACCTTTCATCGGGGGAGCGGGAGCCTATAAGAACCGGAGCGAGCCCCGGGAACCCCAAGCCTTAACTTCCCCCTCACATCTTCTACGGTGTACGATCCCCTCCAGCTGGCCCGGGAAGTGGAGAGGCTGGTGGTGGAGGAGAAGAGGAGGAGGTACTACCGGATCCCCAGGCCCGGGGACTGGTACGGGGGCATAGCCACCGCCGACTGCTGCGGCTGCTGCCTGAGGTGCGTCTTCTGCTGGAGCGGCGCCCCCAGGGACAACCCCTCCCTCGGCAGGCTCTACTCCCCCGAGGAGGTGTTCAGGGAGCTGGAGGCCTGCGCCAGGAGGTTCAACTACGGAAAGCTGAGGGTGAGCGGGAACGAGCCCACGCTGGGTAAGGCCCACCTCCTGGCCCTGCTGGAGCTGGTGGAGAAGTCCCCCTTCACCTTCATCCTGGAGACCAACGGCATGCTGCTGGACCGCTCCTACGCCAGGGACCTCTCGGGCTTCAGGAACCTGCACGTCAGGGTCTCCCTGAAGGGAACGAACCCCCAGGAGTTCTCCAGGCTCACGGGGGCCAGGCCGGAGGCCTTCGAGCTCCCCCTCCAGGCCCTCAAGAACCTGCTGGACGAGGGGGTCTCCTGCCACCCGGCGGTGATGCTCTCCTTCAGCCCCAGGCAGGGGGTGGTGGAGCTGAAGAGGAGGCTGGGGGAGATAGATCCCTCCCTGCCGGGCAGGCTGGAGGAGGAGTACGTCTTCCTCTACCCGCACGTGGAGGAGAGGCTGAGGAAGGCCGGGATCAGGCCCCTCACCTCCTACCTGCCGGGGAAGATCCCCAGGCAGCTCAGGTGATCCCCAGCTCCTCCAGCACGTACTTCATGGANAGGGTGGCCCCGGGATAGTGGGTGTCCATGGCGCAGCTCTTGAAGAGGTATATCCCCCCTCTGGGGAAGGGTTCTTCTTCCAGCCTGGGGCGATCAACCCCGGCGCTGAAGGTCCTCCGGGAGCTCTCCTCCACTATCCTTCTTACCTGCTGGAGGCCCTCCTCCGGAAGCTGCCGGTGGAGACCGGGGAGGCCCATCTCCCTCCGGATCCTAGGCATCTCCCCCAGAATCCTCCGCGTAATCTGCCTGGACAACGGCACGCTGGGAAGCACGGGGGACCAGCCCACCTACTCCTACTCCCACGTGGACCTGGAACTCCTGGCCCTCGCCTCCGGCATCAAGAGGACCAGGAGGGCCTGCTCGANGGAGGAGCTCGAGGAGGCCATGGGGGAGGAAAGGGGGCCCCTCTTCGTCCATGTGCTGGTGAAGCCGGGCAACGAGAAGGTGGGAACCATCCCCCTCCCACCGGAAGAGATCAAGAGGAGGCTCAGGAGGGCGATGGGGGTGGAGGGGGCCCCCAGCCACGACCCTAGGGGGAGAAACCGGACGCCCTGGGAGGACGGTCCGGAAGATCCTACCCTCTTTATACCGAGGGAATGGAAGAGGAAACGGGATGGGGGGAGGCTACGAGCTGAGGGAGGCCACGGAGGAGGATGCGGGGAAGGTGGAGGCCCTGGCCAGGCTCTGCCAGCCCCTCAGGGCCTCCGTGAAGGGGACCTACGAGTACCTGGCCCTCTGCTTCCCCAGGTACTTCCTGCTGGCCTTCTCCGGGGAGCAGCTGGTGGGCTTCGTGGTGGGGCTACCCAGCCTGGCGGGGGAGGCCTGGATCTACCAGATCTGCGTGCACCCCGACCACCGCAGGAGGAGGGTGGGGGAGCTCCTGATGGAGGAGGAGCTGGGGAGGTTCCGCTCCGACCGCTTCCCGAGGGTGAGGGCCAGGGTGCTGGAGACCAACCAGCCCTCCCTCTCCCTCATGCGCAAGATGGGGCTTAGGGAGAGGGGGAAGAAGGGGGAGTGGGTGGAGCTGGAGAGGGAGCTCTAGGGGGAGCCCGCCAGGGCGAAATGGGCCAGCATGGCCTCCAGCTGAATCCTCTCGTTCGCCCCCTCCACGATCCTGAAGGAGAACTCCCCCACCCTCTCCACCAGCTCCAGCTTCCTCCTCTCCGGGATCTTCAGGTTCAGGATCTCCCGGTGCACCTGGTTGAGGATGTCCTCCCCCGAGAGGCCCTCCTCGATCAGGAGGTGGTGCAGCTTCTTCCTGGCCTCCTCGAAGTCCCCCTTCAGGGCCAGCTCCACCATCTCCCTCACCTCCTGGGGATGGGCCACGGCCGCCACCTCGTAGACCGCCTTCTCCGTCACGTGCTTCTTCACCGCGGAGGCGGCCTGCAGAAGGTTGATGGCGTGCCTCAGGTCCCCCTCGCTCACGTAGATGATGGCCTCCTCCGCCTTGGGGTCCAGGGTGAGCTTCTCCTCCCTCGCTATCCTCCTCAGCATCTCCCTCACGTCCTCGTCCGTGAGCCTGCGGAAGCGGAAGAGGGCGCACCTGGACTGGATGGGCTCTATGATCCTGCTGGAGTAGTTGCAGTCCAGGATGAACCTGCAGTTCCTGGCGTACATCTCCATCATCCTCCTCAGGGCCTGCTGGGCCTCGGGGGTGAGGGCGTCCGCCTCGTCCAGGAGCACGATCTTGTAGGGCACCTCCCCTATGGGCATGGTGCGGACGTAGTCCTTCACCTTCGTCCTTATGGTCTCGATCTTCCTCTCGTCGGAGGCGTTGAGCTCCAGCAGGTTCTGCCTCCACCCCTCCTCCCCGAAGAGCTCCCTGGCCAGGCAGAGGGCGGCGGTGGTCTTCCCGGTTCCGGGGGGACCGGCGAAGAGGAGGTGGGGGAGGGCCTTCGTCTTCACGAAGTTCTTGAGCCTGGCCACGATCTCCGCCTGCCCCACCATTTCGTCCAGCTTCCGCGGCCTGTACTTCTCCGTCCAGATCTCCGTCTCCTCCACGCTATCCTCCTCCCTCGGAGGGCGGATAAATAACTTAACCGCCTGGGCTAAATACTCCCGAGCCCTTCCTCCTCTGAGAGCTTGCCCGACGGCCTGGGCTACGCCCCCCCAAGGGTCCCCTCCGAGGCCCCCAGGAACCTGGGCCTGCTCCTGCTGGGGGGGATGCTCTGCCTGGTGGGGGTACTGCTGATCAACCACGGGGTGGACCTGGCCAAGGAGGTGGGCCCCAGGCTGGTGATGAGCGTGGGGCTTCTGGCCACCGGGGGCCTTCTGGTCCTGGTGGCCCTCAGCCATCCCTGGCCAGGGG
>QNVD01000302.1 GCA_004347925.1 Hadesarchaea archaeon | reverse complement strand
CCCCCTCCAGCGGAGCGTGCAAGGTTGCTCAGGAACGCCAGGCGGGTGCTGAGGCACTGGATGAGCAACAGTTACAAGAAAGCGGCGGTGCGGAAGTTTGCCGAAAAAATACGGAGAGGTTATCCCCACTGGCTCACCTTTGTGACGGAATCCGGGGTGGAGCCGACCAACAACAGGGCGGAGCGGGCCCTCAGGGAGCTGGTGGTTCAAAGGAAAATCATCGGGACGCTCAGGAACGAGAAGGGGATCTTCATATACGAGACCCTGCCTACCCTCTTGGCGACCTGGAAGCAGCGGGGCCTGGACCCGCAGGGGGAGCTGTCCAGGGCCCTGACGGAAGCTTGGCAGGGGATGAGGGAGAGCGAGAGAAGCCGCCGACCGACAGCTTAATACGTACCGGAGGAGCAACTTCAAAACGCCAAGTGTTCGAGGTCCAAGACGGTCGAATGACCCCTTTAAAAACCCTTGAGCCCAAAATCGCAATGAAGCCGTCTCATGCAGGAGGGAGGAAAGAATGGACAGAGTGATGATCTTTTGCGATGGTTCATACCTATTTCACTCTCTGGAGGAGTACGGGGTGAGATTGCACTACGGCAAGTTGAAAGAGGAGCTCAGCCTTGGCAAGAAAACGATTAGGGCGCTGTTTTACGGCTCATCTCCGGAAAGTAAAAGACCCCAGCAGGAAGCGTTCCATAACGCTCTCAGACACCTCGGGTGGGACGTGAAGGTCTATCCTCTAAAAGAAGTGGAGGGGAAGCGCTCAAAGGAGAAGCAGGTCGACATCGCCCTCGCAACGGACCTGCTGTTGTATGGGCACAAAGATCTCTACGACATTGCCGTTTTGATAACGGGGGACAAGGACTACAAACCCGCGGTCTGGGCGGTGAAGGAAATGGGGAAGCTGATTAAAATTGCGGGGTTCAGGAAATCGGTGGCGATGGACTTGATTTTGGAGGTAGGAGATGAGAACTTCATCCCGTTGGATGACATGCTCGATAGGATAAAGCTAAAGGTAGTTTCTAAACCAGGCAGCGGTTGATTTCCCAATTCGGTGCCGCTGCCTGGTGGTTTTTCTCGATTCTCTTTCGGCCGTCCTCTTATAAAAGTTTTGGCCGTCAGGTTTTCCCCGAAAGGTGATTGAGATCTCGGGAGAACCGGCTTCCCCGATTGGGCTCTCCTCGGGACTTGCCCGGCGGGGCCGCCCCCTTTCACCGGGTAAAAAAGCGGGGATCGCCCATTCGAGGAAAACGGCCTTCAGGCCCCTGAGCCCGCCACCGCCTTGCCGAACTCCTCCGCCCTCCTCTCGTCCTCGGGGGTGGGTCTCCCCTTCCCCAGGAACTTGAACCTCCCCCTGCAGGAGAACTCCCCCACCACCTTCCCTCCCCTCCCCTCCACCTCCTTCCTCATCCTCCTCAGGGTCCTCCTGTTCCCCAGCCCGGCGTAGGTGCAGAAGAGGGCCACCCTCTTCCCGCTCCAGTCCCTCCCCCTGAGGAACTGCAGGATGGGCTTGGAGGGGCCGAAGGAGTGGACGGGGGTCCCCACGAAGACGAGCTCCTCCTTGACCTCCCCGGCGCTCTCCACGGGGAGGCACCTGGCGCCCGCCCCCCTGGCCACGGCCTCCGCTATCCTCCTGGTGTTGCCCGTCCTAGAGTAGTAGATCACGGCCCCGGGCATCTTCCCTAACGGGAGGGGGAGGTTAAAGGCTTTAGCTTTCCTCCCGGGCGGCGAGCAGGGTGGCCGTGAGGTTCAGGAGGAAGGCGGTTAGCATGACCGCCCTGAGGCCGAAGAGCTCCGAGACGGCTCCCCCCAGGAAGGGCCCTATTACCCCCGCCACGCTCATGGTGGAGCCCAGCAGGCTGGTGGAGGTGGCCTTCTCCAGGTTCCTCCTGAGGAGGTGGAGGAGGGAGCCCACGTACAGGGTGCTCCAGGCCACGGCCAGCACGGGCTGGACGGGGAGGATGTGGAGGTAGGAGGTGGCCAGGGAGTAGGCCAGGAAGGTCACGGTGGAGAGGAGGAGGCCCGTCCTCACCAGCAGCCGGTCGTCCAGGGGTCCCCTGACCCTGCTGAAGGCGGCCATGATCACGAACTGGAGGCCGCAGTTGAGGGCGTAGAGGAGGCCCACCCACCCCTTGCTCGCCCCCAGCTCCACCAGGTAGAGGGGAAAGACCGTCCAGACGCACTGGGCCCCCGTGTGGCGGAGGAGGTAGTGGAGGTAGGTCCTGGAGTTCCTCCTTATCACCTCCAGCGAGGAGAAGCTCCTCTTCCTCCTCACCCCGACCTCCGGGAGGGAGAGGGAGAGGAGGAAGCCCGTGAGGAAGAAGAGGGAGGAGAGGAGGAAGGCGGCCTCGTAGGTGGGGAGGAGCCCCGCCCCCAGGTACCCCACCGCCCAGCCCAGGGAGGTGAAGCCCGCGAAGAGCCACACCCTGCTCTCGTACCTGGGGAGGCCGGAGAGGTAGGCCAGGAGGGGGAAGGTCCCTATCCCCAGGCAGAAGCCCGCCAGGGTCCTGACCAGGAGGAGGGAGGGGAAGCCCCCCATCAGCACCTGGAGGAGGAAGGCGGGGAAGCAGAGGAGGAAGCCCAGCCTCACGAAGACCGTCCTCCTGCCCAGGGAGTCGGAGAGCCTCCCGAAGAGGAAGTAGGAGAGGGCGGAGGCCAGGCCGTACCCCATCACCACCAGCCCCAGCTGGAAGAAGGAGAGGCCCAGGTCCCTGCTCAGGAGGGGGATGAGGATGGAGGAGAAGGCCACCCCCGTGTTGGAGAGCAGGGTCAGGGCGTAGGCCGTCCTCATGGTCCCAGACCCGAAGGGGGGAGGGCGGGCTTAAACCCTATCCGTTGGGCCCCACCTGGCCCAGCAGCTCCCTTAACCTGAGGGCGTCCTCCAGCATGTGGACGTTGTTGAACATGAAGTAGATCTCCCTCACCTTCCCCTTTAGCCCCTCGGCCCTCTCCCTGAGCCTCTCCAGCTCCTCCTGTGAGTAGCGGTAGTTATACATGGAGGGCCTGCCGAAGCCGTGGAGCCTGAAGTAGGCTATCCTGGCGGAGCCGAAGTGGAGGGGGTCGGAGCGGAGGGGGTCCACGCAGTGGAGGAGGTCCAGCTCCCTACAGAGCTCCCCGATCAGGTCGGGGTGCTCCCCCCAGTCCCCCCTGGGCTCCCAGGCCACCGCGAACTCCCTCCTCACCCTCCTGAAGAACCTCCTCAGGTTCTCCGCGTTCTCCTCCGTGCACCTGAAGTTGGGGGGGCACTGGACCACGCAGACCCTGGCCCCCATCAGTCGTCCTATCTCGGCGGTCTCCCTCCAGGCCCTCAGGTTGTCCTCGGTGGGGCGGAGCCAGCCGAACTCCTTCCCCCTCAGCTCCTCCGGGCTGAGGCCTGACCTCCTCCAGGTGGGGCTGGTGGTGGGGTGGGTGAGGGCTTGGAAGGCCTTGAAGGTGAAGACGAAGCCCTTGGGGGCCTCCTCCCTCCACCTGGAGGCGGTCTCGGGCCTGGGGAGCCTGTAGAAGGTGGACTGGACCTCCACGGTCTCGAACCTCCTGTAGTACTGGGGGCGGGAGCAGGGGAAACCACAGCACCCCACCAGCACCCTCGTCATCCTCCCTCCCTCACCCCTCCGGAAAGTATTTTTTTCGGTTCTTCCGGGAGGGAAAGGGCGGGGGTAACTCAGCCTGGGAGAGTGTCCGGCTGAAGACCGGAATGTCGTGGGTTCAAATCCCACCCCCCGCACCAATTTGGTGATTCTCAGGAGCGTATCTTCTTATCCATCCTTTTGGCGAGGAGGGATCAAAAAAGTAAGAAACCAAAGCAGGTGAATTTACATCAACACTTCTTGGCATTCGGGTCTACTTTCAGAATCCCAAAAAGCAGGCTTCATGAGTTGTAAATGGTGAAGGGGCTTAATTGTGGCGAGGTAGAAGTGTTCTTACCCCTCCTTTTTAGGGGAATTGTTATGTTATAGTTACATCCATCATTAGGTACGCTAAGACCTACTTCCACTCGGACTCCTGGAATTCAGGTCTATATACATGAATTAGGGCTTGCTCAAGGATAGCAGCCCGTCCCCTATCGTCCAAGCCTTCACCCAAGCCTTCATCCAAAACTATTTTTTTTAATTTCGTGGAGGGGAAAAAGGGTGACTTTTATTTCATGTTCTTTGGTATCTAGCTTCGCTAGTTTAGGATAAATGTGACGGCCCTGAGAAGCAGTTTCATGAAACTCCCGCCGAAGTCTTTCTCCAAAATTCCCGTAGGAACCTTTCCACCCAGGATGTTTGACTGCTCGTCCTATGTATTTTATCGATCCAGCATGATGAATAACATAAACACCTTGCTCGTTAGCGTACTCTCCCAATTGTTTTTTTTGACCAGCTCTTACCTTCTCGAGCGATTTCTACGGGCGGTTTTCCTCGAATTAGGTGAGCCCCCGTTTTTTAACGGAGGGAAGGGGCCCGCCGGTTGCTCTCACCAAGAGAGAGAGTGGGACGCATCCCGTCGGCCCGAGGGGGAGGGGACGGCCCCCGCTAGGCAAGGCCCCGAGAGGGGGGACGGGAAGCCGATCAGGCCCCCGAAAAGAGCCTGATCAGGCCGAGGAGCCGGTTTTTCCCGAGGTCCAACCGGATGCCCGCCGCTTCGGCGGGAGTCCTCCCCAGCCCCTAGTGCGTCCTCACGTAGTTGTACACCATCCTCCTCAGGTCCAGGAAGGCCTCGGCCGAGGCTAGGCTCTGCTTCATCGTCTTGTACCCCTGCTTTATGTCCTCCTGCTCCCCGCCAGCCTCGTCTGCAGGTTGAACTTCGTCCCGCTGTCCACCGCGTTCATGCTCCAGCACGTTTTTTCCCCACCTTGACCTCCACCTCGTGGAGGTGGATGCGCCCCCTGAGCCTTGGCCTAACCCGCCTGCGCTCGAACCTCCTCAGGAGCCTTGAATAGCTCCTCACCCAGTCCAGGATGGTGGAGTCCGCCGGTCGGTAGCCGTGGTGCTGGTCCACGATCTCCCTGATCTTGCTCAGGGAGAGCCCCTCGACGTATAGGTGC
>QNVD01000301.1 GCA_004347925.1 Hadesarchaea archaeon | reverse complement strand
CTGATGAGCGAGAGGGCCTTCCGGGAGGGGCTGAGGGGGCTGCTGGAGAGGGAGCTGGGCCTCAGGGTGGAGAAGTGGGCGAGGATGGACAGGGAGGGGAGGGTCTTCGGCCACCCCGGGAGGGTGGAGGTGGACGTGGCCGTGAGGGACGGGAAGGTGGTGCTGGTGGAGGTGAAGTCCCACGTGGGGAGGGCGGACGTCTACTCCTTCAGGAGGAAGGCGGAGTTCTACGAGAAGGTGGAGGGGAAGAAGCCCTCCAGGCTGCTCATGGTCACCCCCTACGCCGAGAGGGAGGCCCTCAGGACGGCGAGGCACCTGGGGGTGGAGATCTACACCGGGGTTTGAGTCCCCGGGCCTGAGCAAAGCCACCGGAACTGCTCGTCGAATTGCGCGGGATCCCTCTGGGGCGGTGCATCCACGTGTTAAGAGGTTCTCTCCCAAGCCGTCTCGGATCGGTCAAAAGGCTTCCATGACCGAGGAGGTCTTCTCATACTCTCAAAGTCGATGGGAGGCCTTCTCAAGCTTCAGGCCTAGTTCCTTCAACTTCTCGAAGTGCTCATCCCCCGTCTTGAGCACCATCTTCCGGGCCATCGCCGTCGCCGCTATGAGAAGGTCCGCATCCGGCAGCGAGGTGCCCTCCTCCCTCAGCTTCCGGTAGAGGCTGCAGTAGGTTTGGACGATCTCGTTGTCCAGACCTTCTACCCGGAAGCTCTCCTCGAGCAGCCGCTTGACATTTTCCCTTTTCCCCTCCCCCAGTCCCCTCAGGACCTCCAGGAGGGTTATGATCGAGATGGCCCCGGGCTCGTACCTCCTCTCCCTCAGCATCCCTATGAGGACGTCCGTATCCAGCAGCTTCATCTCAACGCGAACCTCCCCCTGAACTCCCTGCTCGACTCGATCACGCTTTTCAGGTCCTCATCCGTGAGCGTTTCCGCCAGCCTTTCGAACGCCTCTTCGCCCCTCATCCTCTTCACTTCCGTGTACAGCCCCAGCAGGAACTTGCCCCACTCCTCCCTGCCCTTGGCCCTTTCGAGGAGCCTCTTGACCTCCTCGGGGACGGAGATGGTGGTGTACTTCCTCATTTTGTCACTATAATATTACACAACTAACAATTATAAATTCGACCGAGGTATGGGGCCAGTCACCTTCCAAAGATATCCGGCCTTCATCCCCTCCCCTCAAAAAGATTTATTCTGGGGCAGAAGTTATGTTCTGGGGCAGAACTATGCTGTTCGACGACAGACCAAAGGAAGATAGAAAAGCTCTGTTTGACCGGGAAAAGGAGGTAAATGAGCTGAAAAAGTCGCTGAAGCATCCCATCACCGTGGTAACGGGAATAAGAAGGATAGGAAAAACCTCTGTGCTCAAGGTCTCGCTGAAGGAAATCGGAAGGGAGAGCCTTCTGCTGGGATGCCAGAGGGCTTGGGCCCAACTACGGCAGGAGGGAATTCTTCAACCTGCTCGCGAACTCCCTCCGACCCTCCCTCCCGACGCTCGGCGAGATCCTGAAGTCGGTGAAGGGAGTCAGAATAGCGGGGCTTGAGATCGAGTTCGAGTGGAGGAAGGGGGGAGCGAGCCTGGTGGAGCTGTTCGACAGGCTGAACGAGAAGAAGCTGGTCATAGCCATCGATGAGGCCCAGAGGCTGAGGGGACCCTTCTCGGAGGAGGTGAGGAGTGCGCTCGCCCACGCCTATGACTACGACAGGGACCTCAGCTTCATCCTGACGGGCTCGGAGGTCGGTCTCCTCTACGACTTCCTCGGAATAGAGGATCCGAACTCCCCGCTCTACGGGAGGTACCTCCATGAGATAAGGCTTGAGAGGTTTGACGGGCAGAGATCCTTCGAGTTCTTAGAGAGGGGCTTCGAGGAGGCCGGAGTCAGGGTTCCGCGGGAGCTCCTGATCCAAGCGGTTGAGGAGCTGGACGGGATACCGGGATGGCTGACCTTCTTCGGCAACTCTTACCTGGCCGGAAGGGAGGATTTGAACTCCATAAAGAGAATGGCCGTCCAGCTCGCCCTGAACGAGCTCAGGAGCTTGCTGAGCGGAAGGGGCCCCAGGTTCCCGCTGGTCCTCAGGGCGATCGCCGAGGGAAGGGGGAGCTGGACCGAGGTCAAGCGGTACGTGGAGGAGAGGGAGGGGCGAACCGTCTCAAACAGCGTCCTGCAGAACGTCCTCGAAACCCTCGAGAAAATGAGCCTGGTCAAAGATTATACCTTCCTGGACCCCATCTACAAGGCCGCTTCCAGGTTCCTGTGAGACCGCGACGGTGGCCGGATTTTCGGATTTTACCGAAACCCTTTTCTCCCCCTCCGCCCAGGGGGAAGGGATGAAGAAGACGGAGTGGGTGCTCAGGGAGATCCTGTACAGGGTCTACGAGGAGAACGAGTTCTTCATGAGCCAGAAGGGGCTGGCGGAGGCCTGCGGGACCTCCCTGGACACCGTCAACAGGGTGGTGGGAAGGCTGGAGAGCTTCAGGGCCCTGGAGAAGAGGCCCTTCGGGTTCAGGGTGCTGGAGCCCAGGAAGGTGCTCACCTACTGGGCCGCCCTGAGGGAGCTGAGGGGGGAAGTGGTCTACTCCACCTACTCCCCAGACTCACCCTCCGAGGTGGAGGAGAGGCTGCCGGAGGGTAGCCTCCTCACCGCCTTCTCCGGGGTGAGGAGGAGGCTGGGGGGGGCCGAGGACTACGAGGAGGTCTACGTGTACTCCGACCCGGCCGAGGTGAGGAGGAGGTTCGGGGAGAGGGAGGGAATGGAGCCCAACCTCTTCGTGCTGAGGGAGGACCCCCACCTGCGGAGGAGGAGCAGGGAGGGGGTGGTGCCCCTGGCCCAGCTCTACGTGGACCTGTGGCAGATAGGGGGGAACCCGGCCAACCGCTACCTGCTCAGGCTGGAGAGGAAGATGGAGCTGAGGCCCGCGGAGGCCTTCAAGGAGCTGGTGAGGGCCGTCCAGAGGAACTCTCAGGAGATGGTCACGCCCGGGTAGGAGAACCCCGAGGGCAGGTGCCTTATCCTTATCCTGTCCCCCCTCCCCACGCTTCCCGCCTGGACCTGGGACCTGAGATCCAGGAGGACGGAGCCCCCGGGGGAAAGGGCCTCCTGGCCGGGGAGGAAGGGGGTAACGGGGCCGTCCTCGTTCTCCGCCCTCCACTCCCAGTTCTCCGGGGCCAGGGTGGTTTCACCCGAGACCACGTAAAGGCGCACCTTTCCCTCGGGGGTGAGGGAGGCGGAGAAGGACATCCGGGGGAAGTATACCCCCCTAATGGTACCAGTCATGCTAAAACCTGTTGTGGGCAAGGGTGTGGTGAAGGACCTCACGTTCCCCTCCACCACTTTACCGTCGAATCTTAGGAGGGCCTGGAACTCGTAGGTCTTTCCGGGGGTCAAGCCCGTGAGAGTGTAGCGACGGCTCCCCCCCGAGTATACCCTGAGCCAAGGCTCAACATAGTTCCAGTTTCCGCCCGCCTCCCTCCACTTGAAGCTCACCTCCGCGCTACCGTACCCTCCGAGATCCAAGGTGGCGATGAGAACGGCCGAGGTGCCCGTCACGCCGGTAGCCATTCCCGTCTGGACGGAGGGTGGGGTAAGGTTCTCCTCCCCACCTCCCACCCTGCCCTTGAGGTAGTAGAGTCCTCCCCCCAAGATTCCTACCGCTAGGAGCAGGACCAAAACAACGAGCGGAAGAAAAGAAGTTGGTCTTTGGGGCTTGGCCGAGGGTTGTGCTGCCACATTTCCCCTTACCCTCCCCTCCCTTTAAAGCCTTTCCAGAAACCTTGAAGATATTCCGGAGGGTTATTTGATAATACTAAAAAATGGCAAAAAATCACATCATCATAATAGTAGTAGGAAAAAGGAAGCTTTATAAGGGAAGGCAGGAGAGCTTGAAGTGATGAGGTGCCCCCGGTGCGGGTACGAGTGGAGGCCCAAGGTCCCCAACCCCAAGGAGTGCCCAAGGTGCAAGGGAAGGCTGGATTACAGGGTCCCCCCCTCCCCTCGCCTCCCCACACCGGGGACGCCCCAAAAAATAAAGGAGGTGAGTGAGAAGATGGCGACGAGAAAACTTCCCTGGATCGCGGCCGCGGTGGTCATAGTAGTAGCGGTAGGACTGGGGAGCTGGGTGCTGCTTCAGCCAGCGGCGGTGACGCACGGCTGGACCTCTGCTATAAGCGTGAATGGTCCCTTGAGTGGTCCCATCGCCGTGGGTCTGCTCGAAGGAAGCTACGGAGACTTCGGAATAGAGAACATCTTCATCATGATACACGGCAGCTGGACGCCGGGGAGTGCCCCTGAAACATGGGTGAAGAACGAGAACTATTATGAAAACATCAGCGGAAGCGGTAGGACCGTGAACATCCCCTACGAGCGCCTCTTTGACATCCTGGTGGTCTACAAGATCAGGGGTGACAACGTGGCCTACATGCGCTTCGAGAACACCTACGAGTACATATACATCCCGGAGTGGAACCTGACGGAAAACAGGCTCGCAGGTACTACGGACTGGGAAAAAACCTGTCCCTGGCACACTGAAAACGTGACCTACGGCGCCGTGGGTAAGGACTACCCGAGCTCCTGGGTGAGGTTCTACAACTACCTCGACAACAACGGACACGGCTTCAAGCTGCCCGCCNGCGGCCAGATCAACATAAACCCGCTGACCATCTACACCTGGAAGTAGGGCTGGATCCCCGCGGCCTTTTTTTCTTTTTTCTTTTTCCGGCTTTGGGACAAAATTCGGTTTTTAGTTACCTCTTCAGGATGATGACATAGGCTCTTTTACCGATGTACCTGCGGGGCGCGTCCACCTTGCCGCTGGTTCCGTGGGGCGTCACCCTTTTCTCGTAAAAGACTTCTACTTCGTCTGTCAAAACAATCCTTCCCTCAAGGATCTCAATCTTCCTGCCTCGGCCGCCGCTGAGAAATCTGCGCTGCACGGTTCTTTCATTTAAGAACTCTATAGAAACCTATTTATATACTTTTCTGAAAGTGTTACGATGAGGATAACGACCCGGACGGCACGTGAGATGCTTGAGGTCCTTGATGAGCTGAGGGAGGAGCTCTTCAAGGGACAGAA
>QNVD01000300.1 GCA_004347925.1 Hadesarchaea archaeon | reverse complement strand
CACGTATCTCACCGCCTTCAGCTGGCGCTCGTTAAGGTCAAGTTTTTCTGCCTTCTCCAGCACAACTTCCTTCTTTATCGCCAGCTCCCCCTTCGCCTTGACCTCGAGCATCTGGGTCTTGAGCCCCTCGACGAAGTATTCCAGCCACCGGGTCAGGTCCATGTCGTTCTCCTTCACTGACCGGATGGCCTCATAGTACCTCCTCCGGTCCTTGTCGTAGAATTCAGAGAGGGAAAAGAGCCTCTTGAAATCGTAGCCGTTCTTGTAGAGGAGAAGGGTACAAAGAACCCGGGCCGTCCTCCCGTTGCCGTCCAGAAACGGGTGGATCTCAACGAACTTGTACTGAGCTATCCCCGCCACCAGCACGGGATGGATATCCTTCTCCGAGTTCAGCCATTCCACCAGCTCCTTCATCAGCGCCGGAACCTTCTCGGGGGGAGGAGGGGTGTAGATGACTTCTCCCGTGAGGGAGTTAACCACGTAGTTCTGGACCTTCCTGTACCCTCCCGGTTCCAGGGTTCCTCCCCTGACCTCCTTCACGAGGGTTCGGTGTATCTCCCTGATGAGCTCCTCGGTGATCTCCGATTTTTCGTTGAGGTATTTTGAGACGAAGTCCATAGCCTCCCTGTAGTTCAGGAGCTCCTGCCGGTCATCCGGCCTCACCTCCCCCGCCGGCTTACCCGTGAGTATCCTCTCCGACTGCTCCAGGGTGAGCTGGGTACCCTCGATGTGAGTGGAGTGGTGGCTCTCGAGGATGAGGGCACGGCTCTGCATCTCTTTGATCCATTCCTCCTTCAGCTCCGCCGCCTCGAGGAATCCCCTGGCCCTTTCTATTTCCAAGAGGGCGTTATTGATCTTGTTGGTGATGGTGAATTTCGGTTTGAACATCAACCGACCTCCTTCAAAAAGCCCTGAATCCTCTCCTCCACCTGGTCTATCTCCTCCTCTATCCTCCGTAGCTCCTCCCACTCCTTTTTCACGTCGATCTCCTCGACCTTCTCCTCCGGAAAGACGTACAGGGTGACATTCAGGTTGTAGTCGTTCTCCCTCACCTCATCCAGCGACACCACCCTGGCGAACCCCTCAACCCCCCTGAAGTTCCTGTAGGCCTCCGCGATCTTCCTGATGTGCTCCTCCCCCAGCCTGTTCAGCTTCCTGACCTCCGGATGCTGCTCGTACTCCGAGCTCGCATTTATGAAGAGGATCTTGTTCTTCCTCTCCGGCGGCTTGTGCTTTCTGAAGATGAGGATGGCCCCGGGCGCCCCGGTGTTGTAGAAAAGCTTCTCGGGCAGGAGGATGACGCACTCCAGCAGGTCGTCCCTCAGCACCCCCTCCCTTATGCTCCTCTCCTTCCCCCCCCTGAAGAGGCAGCCGTTGTCTATGACCACACCCACCCTGCCGTTTCCACCGTCAGCGGACGCCAGCATGTGCTGGATCCAGGCCCAGTCGGCCGACTGGTTGGGAGGAAAGCCGTACCTGTACCTTTCCCTCCAGAACTCTCCCCTCTTCAGGGTATCCTCACCGTACCCGTCCTGATTCCAGGGAGGGTTCGCCAGCACCACGTTGAAGGTCTTGGGGGAATTCCCCTCCAGGAACTTCGGATAGAGAAGCGTATCCCCCTGCCTCAGCTCCACATCCCTTATGTCGTGGATGTAGAGGTTCATCTTGCAGAGCGCGTATATCTTGGGATTGGCCTCCTGCCCCCAAAGGGAGAGTTCCCTTGCCTTTTCTTTCCCACACTTTTCCCTGACATGGTAGTGGGAGACGATGAGCATGCCCCCGGAGCCGAAGGCGGGGTCATAAACGGACTCCCCAGGCTTGGGGTCCAGGATCTCCACCAGCAGTTTTATCACTTCCCTGGGAGTGTAGACCTCCCCCTCCTTGGCCTTCTGGGGGGCAAAGTAAGAGAGCACCCACTCGTAGGCGTCGCCGAGGATGTCAGGGGAAACGTGATGTAGCTTCCTAGAGCTGAACAGTTCCACGAGCTGCCTCAGGATCTCCGAGTTCTCGGTACTCCTGGCGAACTGTATGAAATCCGCCCTGTCCACCACATCCTTCAGCTCGGGGTTCCTCTCGGCCAGTTGCTTGAGGGCCTCGGAGAGCCTCTCCGGAAGCCTGACCACATCCTTCCTCAGGTTCTCCCAGAGGTACTCCCTCGGCAGGTCGAAGTCGTGATACACGGAGGCCTCGGCCTCTTTCCTGGCCTCCTCCTCGCTCAGACCGTCCGCCAGCGCCTCCCGGTAGGCTTCCTCGTACTCGACCTCCCACTTATCGCTTATGCGCTTCAGGAAGAGGAGAATGAGGATGAACTCGTAGTCCACCCTTGTCCTTATGAGATCGGCGGCCTTCTTCAGGAGACGCTCGAGTTCCTCCCTGGTCAGCTCCTCCCCCTCTTCCATCACCTTCACCTCCCTCAGCCGGTATATCTTCCTGCGGGCATCCGAGGGATCGGGCTTCACCTCCAGCCTTCCCATCTTCCGGAGCTCCGACAGCACCACGTTGAGGTTTTCTTCCCTTTCCTGAAGCTTCTGCGATAGAACGGCGAGGGCCTCTGCCCGGGTGAATTCCTTCTCCCCAAAGGCTTCCCAGAGGAGGTTGTACCGGGCATCCAACCACTTCTTTTGTCGCATTTCCCAATTTTATAAGTTAAAATATTTAAGCTTACCCATTTTTTATTTCTGCGATGTTGGCGACTTTAAAAAAAATTGCCACTACAAAGGTAAAATTTAAAAGAAAAATCACCACTGTACTGGTAGAGATGAAGGAACAGACCGTACTGCGCGCCATCTACGAGCAGAACCCCTGGTTCACCACCGGTGTCGTGCCCAGGGAATTCGTGAAGCCCCTTAAGGAGCTGGAAAGGCCCTTCCTCAGGAGGGATTTCTTCGTCTTGCGTGAGAAGCTCAAGGAGAGGGAGATCACCGCCGTGATAGGCCCCAGGCAGGTCGGGAAGACCACCACCCTGTATCAGCTCATAGACTTCCTGATCGGCGAGGGGGGAGTGGCCCCCAGGAGGGTAATGTACTTCTCCTTCGACCATCCGCGTCTGGTGGGGAAGACCTCCATAAACGAAGTGCTTGATGTCTATGCCACCGGCGTCCTGCGGGAGCCGCTCGAAGCCCTCCGGGCACCCATCTACGTCTTTCTGGATGAGATCTGCAGGGTGGAGGGCTGGAGCAGGTTGCTCAAGGGGTGGTACGATCTGGGGTATCCCATAAAGTTCGTCGTTTCGCACTCCTCGAGCTCGGAGGTCCTAAGGGGGGCCTCGGAGTCGCTGGTGGGGAGGATATCACCTTTCGTCATGTTGCCGCTGAAGTTCGTCGACCTCGTCAGGTTCCGGCAGCCGGAGGTGGGGGAGGTGGCCAACCGGTTCGGCCTGGGTCTGAGGGAGGTTTTCTCCAGGGCGATACTGACCGGAAATGTGGAAGGGTTCTTCAACCAGCTCAGGGAAGCGAGGCTGCAGCTGGCCCCCCACGAGAACCTGTTTAGGGCCGTTCTCCAGGAGTACCTCCTCAAGGATGGGTATCCGGGGCTCCTAGGCGTGGACTCCCTCAGGGTGTGCGCCCAGAAGCTCAGGGACTACCTGAGCCTCACCCTCTACAAGGATGTGGTTCGGGTCTTTGGGGTCAGAGACCCCACGACCCTGGAGGAGCTGATGGTCCTGCTGGCCGATGTTTCTTCCAGTCTGGTCGAATATTCCGGTCTCTCCAGTACCCTGTCGGTCAAGCTCGACACCGTCAAGCAGTACCTGGACTACCTCGAGGCGGTCTTTCTGGTCTCCAGGGCGGAGTTCTACTCGAAGAGCCGAGCCGCCAGGATAAGGAAGCGGGACAAGGTTTACGTGGCCAACGTGGGCCTGAGGAACGCCCTGCTCGGGCAGCTCGATGAATCCCTGCTCGGCGATGCCACCTCCCTGGGAAAAGTGATCGAGACGCTCGTGCATGAGCACTGCCGCAGGCTACAGTTCTACCTGTCCGGACCCGGTGCCAGGATCTTCTACTGGAGGACCCCCCAGGGCCATGAGGTTGACATGGTAATGGAGGCGGCCTCGCGCCCTGTTCCCGTGGAGGTCACCTCCGAGGATGAGGTCCCGCCGAAGAAGCTCAGGGGGCTGGAGGAGTTTGAGAGGGAGCACCATCCACCCTTCAGTTTGATCGTGACCGGAAACTCCTTTGAACTGAGGGGAAGAAGGATTTACCTCCCGCTCTGGCTCTTCCTCCTGATGTGCTAAGCTCGCTACCTCAGATCACGCCCGTCCTCTCCGCGATCCTCTCCGCGGTCTTCCTGTCCAGCTTCTTCCGGTTAAGGATGGTGAACCTCTCCGGCCTGATCTCCCTGGCCCTGAGCATGGCCTCCACCACCGTCTCCCCCTCCACCCCCAGCCCCTCCGCGGTGGTGGGGGCGCCCACCTCCGACAGGACCCTCCTGATCCTCCTCCAGTTCATCCCGTGCAGGTAGGCCATGAGGATGGTGCCCACCCCGCACCTCTCCCCGTGGAGGGAGCGGTTGGGGGCCAGCTCCTCCAGGGCGTGGGCGAAGGAGTGCTCGGAGCCGCTGCAGGGCCTGGAGCTCCCCGCTATGCACATGGCCACCCCGCAGCTGATCAGGGCCTCCACCACCACCCTCACCCCCTCCTCCTCCCCCTCCCCTATCAGGCGGGAGTGCCTGGCGGTCATCTCCGCGCTCATCAGGGCCAGCTGGGCGGCGTACTCCCCGTAGTACTCGCCGGTGAGGCGGTGGGAGAGCCTCCAGTCCCTCACCGCCGTGAACTTGGCCAGCAGGTCCCCGCACCCGCTTGCCGTCAGCCTGTGGGGGGACCTGGAGATCACCCCCACATCCGCCAGGATGGCCAGGGGGGTCCTGGCCTCCACCGAGAGGGGACCCAGCCTGCGGAGGGAGGCCCTGGAGCTGGCTATCCCGTCGTGGGAGGCCGCCGTGGGCACGCTGAGGAAGGGGAGGCCGGCCCGGGAGGAGGAGTACTTGGCCAGGTCTATCACCCTCCCCCCTCCCACCCCCACCAGGAAGGAGGGCCGTGTCCTGCGGATCTCCCCCTCCACCTCCTCCAGCGGCTCCCCC
>QNVD01000030.1 GCA_004347925.1 Hadesarchaea archaeon | reverse complement strand
TAGGGAGGGGCTTCACCGCCCGCTCGGATCTCAACCTCAAGGGGGGCTTCGTTCTTCCCCCCCTCGTCAACGCCCACACCCACCTGGCCGATGCGGTGGCCAGGGAGCTCTACTCGGGCAGGACGCAGCCGGAGACGGTGGGACCGGGGGGGCTCAAGTTCAGGGTGCTGGAGGAGACCTCCGAGCGGGAGCTGGTGGAGGAGATGCGCCTCACCCTGGCGTGGATGCTCGGGACGGGCACGCTGGCCCACTGCGACTTCAGGGAGGGGGGGGCCAGGGGGGTGGAGCTCCTCCTCAGGGCCCCCTGGCCCGGAAGGAGCCTGGTGCTGGGCCGTCCCCTGCCGGGGGAGGGGCTGGAGGAGCTCCTCTCCAGGGCCGACGGGATAGGTCTCCCCTCCCTCACCCAGCAACCCGCAGGGGAGCTACGCAGGCTCTCCAGGGAGGCCAGGAGGAGGGGGAAGCTCTTCTCCTCCCACGTGGCCGAGCTTCCGGGGAGGGCGGGGGAGGAAATCCGCCTTGCCCTGGAGCTGAGGCTCTCCTTCGCCGTCCACCTCACGCATGCGAGCCGGGAGGACCTCTCCTCCCTCAAGAGGAGGGGAGTGCCCGCCGTCTTCTGCCCCAGGTCCAACCTCCTCCTCTCGGCGGGGGGTCCCCCCCTGGCCTCCGCCCTGGAGGTGGGCCTCCCCTTCATGCTGGGAACCGACAACGCCTCCGTTTGCCCCCCGGACCCCTGGGAGGAGCTCAGGTTCGCCTGGGCCTGCGTGAGGAGGGAGAACCCGAGGGCGGGGGGGGAGGAGGCCAGGATCCTCCTGAAGGCCGTCACGGTGGAGCCCTCCCGCCTCTTCCGCCTGCCCTGGGGCCCCTTGGAGGAGGGGGGGGAGGCCACCTTCCTCCTCCTCTCGGGTGGAGGGGAGCTCAGGAACCTGAGGGACCCCTACACGGGCCTGGTGAACCGCACCCGCCCCGAGAACCTGAGGGGCCTGTGGTGGAGGGGAAAGGATATTTTAAGAGAAAGGGTAGTGTTCTGAAGCCAGGGGGATGCCCTTGAAGGTCAAGGATGTGATGACGGGGGAGGTGAAATACGCCGAGATCCCCGGCACCAGAGCCGAGGCCATAGAGCTCCTCAAGAAGCTGGAGGTGAGCGCCATCCCGGTGGTGAAGGCCAACACCGGGGAGCTGGTGGGCATGGTGACCCTCCGCAAGCTCCTGGAGCACCCGGAGGAGGACCAGCTGGCCGTGCTGGTGGACAGGAACGTTCCCACGGTGAGCCCCGAGGACGAGCTGAAGGTGGCGGCCGAGCACATCCTGAGGACGGGGAACCGGAGGCTTCCGGTGGTGCAGGACGGGGAGCTGGTGGGGGTGATAACCGTCAGGGACATCGTCTACCGGGCCCTCGCCAACCTCAACCTGGAGAGGCCGGCCTCCGACTTCATGCAGCCCAGCGTGGCCGCCGTCTGGGAGGGCACGCCCCTGAGGGCCGTGGTGGAGATCATGAGCCTGGCCAAGGTCAGGGCCCTCCCGGTGATCAACGAGGCCGGAGACCTGGTGGGGATCATCGACGACTCCGACATCATAAAGCTGGCGGAGGTGGAGACCACCTCCAGGATCAGCCAGATGTCGGGGAAGAGCGAGGGGGACAGCTGGAGCTGGGACAGCGAGGCCAGGATCTACATCACCAAGACCGAGCTCAGGCTCCCGCCCATCCCGGTGAAGGAGGTCATGGTCAGGGATCTCATCTCCATCACCAAGAAGACCTCCGTGAGCAGGTGCGCCCAGCTGATGAAGGAGAACAGGATAGAGCAGACCCCCGTCCTCTCCGCCGATAACAAGTTCCTGGGTCTGGTGAGGG
This sequence comes from Hadesarchaea archaeon, assembly GCA_004347925.1. Lineage (GTDB taxonomy): Archaea > Hadarchaeota > Hadarchaeia > Hadarchaeales > WYZ-LMO6 > WYZ-LMO6. Next base: position 1,963 of record QNVD01000030.1, on the reverse strand, counting down.
ACATAGACCTGCTGGGTGCCCTCCTCTGATCGGGGGTGGAGCCCCTGTCCCAGAGAGAGGAGCTGATGGAGCTGGCCAAGCGAAGGGGCTTCCTCTGGCCCTCCTTCGAGCTCTACGGAGGGGTGAGCGGCTTCTACGACTTCGGCCCCTTGGGGACCCTCCTGAAGAACAAGATCGTGGAGAAGTGGAGGGAGCACTTCGTCAGGAGGGAGGGCTCCCTAGAGATCGATTCACCCACCCTCACCCCCGAGGAGGTCTTCAGGGCCAGCGGCCACCTGGAGCACTTCGTGGACCTCATGAGCGAGTGCGAAAAGTGCGGGCAGCCCTTCAAGATCTCGGAGCTGGTGAGGGAGAGGACCGGGCTGGACGTGGAGGGGAGGCCCGCGGAGGAGGTGGAGGCCCTGCTCAGGGAGAGGGGGGTCTCCTGTCCCGAGTGCGGGGGAAGGCTGGGGAGGGTCTTCGAGTTCAACACCATGTTCAGGACCACCATAGGCCCGGGGGGAGGGAAGGTGGGGTACCTGAGGCCGGAGACGGCCCAGGGGATCTTCGTGAACTTCAGGCGCCTCTGGAGGCTGGGCAGGGAGAGGCTCCCCCTCCCGGTGGCGCAGATAGGGAAGGGGTACAGGAACGAGATCTCCCCCAGGCAGGGGATGATAAGGCTCAGGGAGTTCACCATGGCGGAGCTAGAGGTCTTCTTCGATCCCCGGAACCCCACCCACCCCTCCTTCGGGAAGGTGGCGGGGGAGAGGCTCAGGCTCTGGAGGGCGGAGGAGGAGATGAGGGGGGAGGAGAGGATGGTGGAGATGACCGCGGGGGAGGCGGTGGAGAGGGGGGTGGTCTGCCACCAGCTGATGGCCTACTACCTCGCCCTCACCAAGAGGTTCCTGCTGGACGTGGGGATACCGGAGGAGAGGCTGAGGTTCAGGGAGCAGACGCCCGGCCAGAGGGCCCACTACTCCAGGGAGACCTGGGACGCGGAGGTCAGGACGGAGAGGTTCGGATGGATCGAGGTGGCGGGGATAGCCTACAGGACGGACTACGACCTCTCCAGGCACTCGCAGGCCAGCGGGGAGGACCTCTCCGTTCTCCTGCAGCCTGAGAGGAGGAAGGAGGTCTGCCACGTGGTGGAGCCCTCCTTCGGGATAGACAGGATCTTCTACTGCGTGCTGGAGGCGGCCCACCTGGAGGGGAGGGGCAAGCTCAGGTTCAGGAAGGAGCTCTCGCCGCTGGAGGTCTGCGTCTTCCCCCTCCTCCGCAGGGACGGCCTGCCCGAGAAGGCGAGGGAGGTGCTGGAGCTCCTGAAGGGAAGGGGGTTCTGGGCCGAGTACGACGAGGCCGGGTCCATAGGGAGGAGGTACGCCAGGGCGGACGAGGTGGGGACCCCCTACTGCGTTACCGTGGACCACCGAACCCTCTCGGACGGCACCGTGACCGTAAGGGAGAGGGAGACCGCCANGCAGGTCAGGGTGCCCATCCGGGAGCTCCCCAAGGTGCTCTCCTCCCTCCTCAGGGACGAGCTCAGGTTCGAGGAGGCGGGNCCCCTCCTAGAGGAAGAAGAGAAGGGGAAGGAGGAGGAAGAGGGAGAAGAGGGTTAGGCACATCACCGCCGCCCCGTACAGGCCCACCTCCCTCCGGTAGGAGTGCGCCAAGATCATGTTGAAAACCGCGGGGGGCATGAGGGAGAGGAGGAGGGAGGGCTTGGGGGAGAGGTCGGAGGAGAAGCTCAGGTCCATCGCCAGCATCGCCAGGATGGTCACGGCCGGGGAGACCAGGAACCTGGCGGCCCCTATCATGAGGAGCTCCTCCCTGTACTTCCCTGGCCCCACCGCCTCCAGGCAGTAGCCCGCGAAGAGCAGCATGAGGAAGAAGAAGGGCCCGGCCAGGTGGGCGTCGAAGAAGCTCCCCACCTCCTCCGGGAGGGGGGCCCCCAGGGCCACGAAGAGGGAGGCGAAGAGGAGGGCCA
>QNVD01000003.1 GCA_004347925.1 Hadesarchaea archaeon | reverse complement strand
ATACTGGCCGTCTGGGGCTTCATCACAGCCCTGGCGGTGCTCGTCCACTGGTTCCACGCCCTCATCCTGGGGAGAAGGCACAAGGGGATAGCCGAGTTCACCAACCGCTTCATAGCCTACGTCTACGAGGTCTACCGTTACCTCTACTTGGTGACCAACGAGAGGCCCTGGCCCATAGGGAAGAGCAGGAGCCCACCTCCCCAGCCCGTGGACGTCTGAGGGGACCGGTTCAGATCCCTCTTCGCCCCGTACCTCGGCCCGACCTTCCCCGAAAACCGCTCCTGACCTGAAAGACCCGGAGTTCCGCCCCGCCCTTTACGGGAGGCGGGGCGAGCGTGCGGCGCCCTGTCGTTGGGACGGTGAACCCTTCCCTTCACCCCGCACCCACATCTTCTTCTGGGTGCGGGGCTTCCCGGGTTTGAGATTGGAAAAAAGGGGGTGAGAGGTATGAGAGAACCAAAAACAGCCTTTTTGGGGAGAGAGGGCAGAGTAGGGGAGGGTGGGAGGATGGAGGAGTTCGACTACCTCATGTCGATCAGCGAGAGGCTTGAAGCGGGGAAGTGGGTGGTCGCGGTGGGCAGAAGGATAGTGGCCCAGGGCGACGATCCCAAGAAGGTGTTCGACCGGGCGAGAAAGCGCTGCCCCGGCCGGGAGCTTTTCATAATGAAGGTTCCGGATAACGCGAACATGCTCCTGTGACGCGTGTCGAGTCAGAACGGGTCGGAAGGGGAAACTCGGCACTCAGCCACACCCACGCTTTTATAGATTATGGGGGTAAGCAGATTATGGGGGTAAGTAATGTACTTCGACCTGGAGCCCAAGTCCAGCCGGGAAGACCTCTACGGCTTTGAAGAGGAGCTTGAAAAGCTCCTCTCCCTGCTGAGGGGACGCAGGGCCGCTGCCCCTCTCATCAGGGTGGTCGGGCTGAGGAGGACGGGAAAAACTTCGCTTGTCAGAACCGCGCTCAACGAATCTGGCCTTCCCCATTTCACGCTGAACGGCAGGGCGTTCGCGGAAGCTCCGGCGATAAAGGTGAGGAGCCTGCTCCTGCTGCTCGAGAGGGAGCTCAACGAAGCCATCGAGCGGCAGAAAAAATGGAGGGATAAGTTTCTCGAGGTCCTGGAGGGCATCAGATGGATAAAGGTGGACTCAAAGCCCCCCTGGATCCACTTCGAGTGGGAGCGTCCGGAAAGGGAGCTGGACCTCCTGGACATCGTTTACTCCCTCGACAGGGTGGCCAGAGAAAATCGGACAAAGTTCGTCCTCTTCATCGACGAGGCGCAGGAGTTCAGAAAGATCAAGGGATACAGCCTGCAGTCTCTGATGGCCTACATCTATGACGAGATGAGGAACCTTCAGATGGTGGTTGCGGGCTCACAGGTCGGTTTGCTCCACGACTTTTTGGGCGTCCACCGCCCAGATGCCCCCCTGTACGGGAGGGGGATGGCCGAGATTCGGGTTCCGAGGATAAGCGGGGAGAGGGCGGTGGATTTCCTTACAAAGGGTTTTGAACAGGCGGGCATGAGCCCGGACAGGGACCTCGTGGAGCTGGCGGTGGGGGAGCTCGATGGGATAATGGGATGGCTCACCCTTTTCGGATCCAGATCGGTGGAGAGGGGGGGACCCTCGAAGGACGTGCTGAGGGAAACCGTGGAGAAGGGGGCAGAGCTTGAGGTGAAGGAGCTTGAGAATTTTCTGCAGTTGAGAAGGCAAGCGCGCCAGAGATACCTCCGAATCCTGAAAAGCTCCGTTCGTCTACGCCGCGCGAGCTGGACGGACCTGAAGGCGGGGCTGGAGAGGGATGAAGGAAGGGCGATTGCGGACAACCTGTTCAGCGACCTGATAAAAAATCTCGTGAAAGGCGCGTTTCTGGAAAGGGATGAGGAGGGCCGGTATTTCGTGCCGGACCCGATTCTGTCCCGCGCCATCGAAAGAATTCGGGCGTAGAAAGAGAACCTCGGGCCAATCGACACACACCAACCGCTCTTTCCGGGCAGGTTGAGAAAGGGATGAGAGGAGTGGAGGCTTCGCGGGATCCCAGGGTCCTGCGGATGACCGAGGAGGTCTACCTGATGGACGCGGGCTCCTGGTCGGCTCCCTACGGGTCCCTGGAGGGGTCCTCCTCTCCCGGCCCGGGAGCCTCAGCTGGGTGGCCAGGATGCGCACCAGGGTGGTCTTGCCCGCCCCCTTCCTGCCCAGCAGGCCCACTATCCTCCCCCTGGGGACCCTCAGGGAAACGCGGTCGAGAGCGGTGACCCCGCTTCCGTATCTTTTGGAGAGGTTGAGGGTCTCCACCGCGTTCATCCCACCCCTTCCCTCCCCAGGCTTAAATTTCTGAACTCATTAGAGATTCGAACCCTGAGGAGGGAAGGACTTGAGGGAGGAGGAGAGGAGAAGGAGCCTGGAGTGCAGCATCAAGGACGGGATGGCCTGGGCGGTGAATGAGGGGCTGGGAGTGTACTCCGTCTCCCCCTTCGCGGTGGCCCTGGGGGCCAGCGAGAAGCAAATAGGCGCCCTTACCTCCGTGCCCAACCTGGTCTCCAACCTCTCGCAGCTCGCCACGCCCAAGCTCATGGAGGGAAAAAGCAGGAAAAAGTTGGTCACGGATTTCATCCTCTTCCAGGCCTTCACCTGGCTCCCCATGGCCCTGCTGGCCCTCTCGGTTTTCCTCTTCGGCCTCAGAAACGCGGTCCTGCCCCTCCTCGTCATGGTCTTCTACACCGGGTACCTCACGCTGGGCCTGCTGGTCCGCCCCGCCTGGTCCTCCTGGATGGGGGATCTGGTGCGAGAGGAGGAAAGGGGGCGCTTTTTCGGGAGGAGGAACAGGCTCACGGGGCTGGCCAACCTGACGGCGGTGCTCTTCGCGGGTTTTTTCCTGGATGCCTGGAAGGGGAGGGGGCACGTCTTCCTGGGGTTTGCCATTCTCTTCCTCCTGGCGATGACGGCCAGGCTGGTCTCCCGGCACTTCCTGCTCAGGCAGTACGAGCCCCCCTTCAAGGAGAAGAGGGAGTACTACTTCAGCTTCACCGAGTTCCTGAAGAAGATATGGAGGAGGGGGAGGAGGCCCAACCGGTTCGGCAGGTTCACCCTCTACGCCTCCCTCATGGCCTTCACGGTCAACCTGGCCGCCCCCTTCTTTGCGGTCTACATGCTCCGCTACCTCCACTTCAGCTACAGCGTCTACATGCTCATCGTCTTCGCCTCCTCCTTCGCCAGGCTGCTCAGCATGCCCTGGTGGGGGAAGTTCTCGGACAGGTACGGGAGGCTGACGACCCTGAGGGCGGGGGGACTCCTCATTCCCTGGGTGCCCCTCCTCTGGCTGCTCACCTCCAACCCCGTCCACCTCTTCACCATCGAGATGTTCAGCGGCTTCGCCTGGGCGGCCTTCGACCTGGCCTCCTTCGCCTTCGTTTACGACGTGGTCTCGAGGCAGAGGCTGGGCGTGTGCTTTTCCTACTTCAACGCCCTGAACGGCCTGGGCACCTTCGCGGGGGCCACGCTGGGGGGTTTTCTGGCGGAACTGAACCTGGGCTTTCACCCCATCCTCTTCCTGTTCCTGCTCTCGGGCATCCTGAGGCTGATCGTCTCCCTGGTTCTCCTCCCCCACCTGAAGGAGATAAGGAGGGTGCCCGCGGAGAAATTGATGCACTTTGAGAGAAGCTTCATAAGGAGGAAGTTCCGGATCTGAACTCCCCGGGACCGCGGTTGAGGCAGCCACCCTCCGATGGGGTTAAAGGGGAAGAGGAAAGAGAGGGGAAGTGCTGGAGCTGCTTCCCGCCGGTCTGGCCGTCCTCACGGCTTCAGTGGCGGTGTACACGGACGTCTGGAAGGACAGGATCATACCCGACGCCCTCACCCTCCCCATGATCGCGGTGGGAATCTCCTTCCACCTCCTGCTCGGCCTCTGGGAGGGGGATCCCTACCAGGCCCTCTCCGGGATCCTGGGCGCCTCCCTGGCCTTCTCCCTCTCCTACCTCCTCTGGTACCTGGGGGGATGGGCGGGAGGGGACGTGAAGCTCCTCACGGCCTTCGGGGCCCTCCTCCCCATCCACTCCCCCCCCTTCTCCGTTCCCCCCTACTCCGACCTCCCCCTCTTCCCCCTCACCATCCTCTTCAACACCGTGATCCTAACCCTGCCCCTGCTGGCGGTCTACGCCCTCCTCTGCTACCTCAGGGGGGAGAATCCCTTCTACGAGAAGGTGAGAATCACGGAGCTCAGGGAGGGGATGATCCCAGCCGAGTACATCTACGAGAGGGGGGGAGAGCTCCTGCGGGAGGAGGCCCTTCTCGGCCTGAGGCCCTCCCCTGCGGGGGAGAGGTTCTTCACCCAACCCAGGAGGGCCGCCGGCCTGACCCGATCGGAGATAAGGGCGCTCAGGAGACTGGTGGCGGAGGGAAGGCTGGAGAACCACCTGAAGGTGAAGAGGGGCATGCCCTTCGCCCCCTCCCTAGCGGCTGGCCTCCTCTCGGCCCTGTTCTACGGTGACCTCTACTGGGCCCTCATCCTGGGGCTGGGAAAGGTACTCTAGCCCCAGGCCCCTCCCACCTCCACCTCCGCCCCCAGCTTCCTCCACTGGGAGAGGAAGCCGGAGTAGGAGGTGCGGAGGGCCCTGGGCCCGTCCACCACCACCGTTTCCCCCTCCGCCGCCAGACCGGCCG